>NZ_JBSFTC010000064.1:0-45401 GCF_053590415.1 Nonomuraea sp. NPDC003201 | reverse complement strand
GCTCGGCCGGCGCCGCCTGCTCGCTCGCGGCGGGAACCGGCGCCGGGTGCGCGGGCTCGGCCGCCCGCGGGTGCGCCAGGCGTACCAGGACCGCCGAGAACAGCGTGTTCAGCACCGGCCGGGCCTGGATGAAGGGCTGGTCCACCAGCTCCCTGCTGGTCAGCTTCAGCAGCCCGGCCCACGATCCGGCCCGGTCGAGGGCGATCGCGACGGCGGGCTCGTCGGCCTCCTCCGGGTCCAGCACGTACAGCGCCGGCAGGACGTCACCCACCGCCGCCGCGGGCCAGTGCTCCAGGGCGATCTCCGTCAGCAGCTCGCCCAACGACTCGGGGCCGATGGCCGCCAGGACGTGTGGCATGGGCAGACTGCGCCACCACGCGTCGGGCAGCTCCGGCTGCCCGGTGAGCAGCGTGATCGTCGTGGCGTCGCTCCACCTCAACGGTGGTACGAGGTCGCTCAGGCAGAAGTTCATCCCGTTCCGTTCACCAGCCCCTCACGCCGCCGCCGCAGCGGTGCAGCCATAATCTCGCCGCCCACGGAACAGACCATAGTCCGGCAAATCAGCCCTACGCATCATGTACAACGCATCAACGCCGAACAGCGGCAAAGCGTAGACGCACGTAGTCGGCCATCCAGCCAGTCTCCCTGCGAAGCGCGGGCGCGGCCAACTCGTTCACACGATGAAGCAGGGGCTCCACGATCTCCGGCGGGAGTCCTTCGAGCACCGACGAGGCGAACATGCGCACCCAGTCGGCGGCCCCGCCGGGGCACTCGTCCAGGGGGGTCGGCCGGTCGAAGTATTCCAGCAGCCTGACCACGAACCCTTCCTGCTCGAGGCGGCGGGCGTACTCGGCGGGCGAGGGAAAGTACCACGGAAGATCGGGTTCGCGCAGGCCGTACTCGCGCCAGGCCGTCAGCATCGCGGCGGTCAGCTCGGCGCAGTTGCCGGCCCCGCCCATTTCGGCGACGAAACGCCCGCCGGGCGTCAGCGCCTCGCGCACGCGCGCGATCACCAGCCCGGGGTCGCGGCTCATCCAGTGCAGCGCCGCGTTGGAGAACACCGCGTCGTACGGGTTCACGACGTTGAAGTCGTGCCCGTCGCCGACGATGAAGTTGATCCCCGGGTACTGCGCGATGGCCTTCTCGATCATCGCGGGGGAGCCGTCGATGCCCAGCACGTCCGCGCCCCTGAAGGCGATCTGCGAGGTGAGCACGCCCGTGCCGCAGCCGAGGTCGAGCACCCGCTCGCCGGGCCGCGGATCCAGCAGGTCGACCAGCGGCGCGCCCTGCGTGGAGACGTAGCCGAAGCTGCTGTCGTAGGCGCGACTGTTCCACCGCTCCAAGCTCGGTGTGTCATATCGCAAGACGATCAGCTCACATTCGATCAGACAACGGGCCCCCCTGGCCGTGCTGTCTGCTCACTTTAGAGCCTGAACGTCCCTACGACATATCAAGTCACATCGGACTCATCCGACACTCTTCGTCCATTCCCGGCTGAGATACGCCTTCGCCGCGTCTGCCTGCGGGATTGTCATGAGGACCGGCGGGCCCGGAGCCTTGGGAAGTTTCGCGGCCTGCTCGGCGTCGAGCGTGCCCTTCATGAGCATCGCCTCACTGCGCGCCGGGCGGGCGAAACCCTTCTGGAAGAGGTTCTGGCCCTCGTTCGAGAACAGGAACTCCTGCCAGAGGCGGGCCGCGGCCGGATGCGGGGCCGCCTTGCTGATGGCCTGCATGTGGAAGCCGCCGAGCGGCGCGTCCTTGGGGATCGTGACCTTCCACGTGTCGGAGTGGGCGGCGCTGCGGGCCGCGTTCAGGTGGTCCCAGGCGATGACCGTGTTGGCCTTGGCCAGGTCGGTGAGCCGCCCGGCCTGCTTGAGCTTGGCGAACAGCGCCACCCCCTGCGACGGCTGCGGCACGCCCGAGCGCATGGAGGCGGCCATCACGCCGTCGAACGCCCCGTCCGAGCGCAGCGGGTCGCCGTCGAGCGCGACCCGGTAGCCGGGATTGAGCAGGTCGGCGAAGGAGGCCGGGGGCTTGACCTCGCGCGGGTCGTACCCGATGGACATGAAGCCGCCGTAGGCGGCGTACCAGGCGCCGGACGGGTCCTTGACGTCGTCGGGCAGGTCCTGCCAGCCCTGCACCTTGTACGGGGCGAACCGGTCGGCCCCGGAGACGGCCACGTCCAGGGTCAGGTCGAAGACGTCGGGCTTGAGCTGCGCGGCGGCGTCGAGCTCGCGCTTGCTGCCGGCGGTCGGCTCCAGTTCGTTGACCTTGAGCCCGTACTTGTCGGCGAACGTCTCGATGATCTCGCCGTAGTTGACCCAGTCGTGGGGCAGCGCGATCACGTTGAGCCTGCCCTCACGCTTGGCGGCCTCGACCAGCCGGTCCATGGTGGCGAAGCCGGCCTTCATGGAGCTCGCCTGGACGTTGATCGGCGGCAGGTTCTTGGGCTGGGAAGAGGTGGAGTGGGTGGACGACGCGCCGCATCCGGCGCTGGCGAGGATGGCTGCTGCGGCGGCGCAGGTACGTACGGTCACACAACGAATACTTACCGTTACATTCGTTCAGGTCGAGGAGGCGCGGCCGGAACGACCTTGGCGGCCACCAGCGTCTCCTCCGGGATCTCCACCACAGTGCCGTCTCGTTTGCGAACTTTGAGTAGTCCGTCCTCCCACGACACGAGGATGCCCACCGCATCTCGAAATCCCCCGGGAACGCGCCTACGGGTGGTGATGCGTGCGCCTATATCCTGATTTGTGATCGCGATGATGAGACGTGCGGCCACGACTTTGCCACCCTCCGTTTCGGCCAGCTGGCAAGCACGGCAATACTAGGGCGTAGCAAACCGCGGTCAGAGACATGCCATGGTGCGGAGAAGAAGGAGCTCGAGGTGACCTACGTCATCGCGCAGCCTTGCGTGGACGTCCTGGACAAGGCGTGCATCGAGGAGTGCCCCGTCGATTGCATCTACGAGGGCGAGCGCATGCTTTACATCCACCCCGACGAGTGCGTGGACTGCGGCGCGTGTGAGCCTGTATGCCCCGTCGAGGCGATTTTCTATGAGGACGACCTTCCCGAGCAGTGGAAGGACTTCTACAAGGCGAACGTGGACTTCTTCGAGGACCTCGGCTCGCCCGGTGGCGCCTCGAAGGTCGGGAAGATCGCCAAGGACCACCCGGTGGTCGCCGCCCTGCCGCCGCAGGGTGAGGACCACTAGCCGATCCTGACACGCCGGGTACGGGGGCATCCGGGCCGGATGCGCCCCGTCGGCGTGCGCTTTTTGAGTACGGCACGCACAACCCTGGAGAACCGTGAACAAGTTGCCCGACTTCCCCTGGGACCGGCTGGAGCCGTACAAGGAGCGCGCGCTCGCACATCCCGACGGCATCGTCGATCTCTCGATCGGCACACCCGTCGATCCCGTGCCGCAGGTCGTCCAGGACGCTCTCGCGGGGGCGGCCGACAGCCCCGGCTACCCCTTCACGCACGGCACCAAGGCGTTGCGCGAGGCGGCGGCCGGGTGGCTGCGGCGCAGGCACGGCGTCTCCGTCGACCAGCAGGACGTGCTCCCGCTGATCGGCTCCAAGGAGTTCGTCGCCTGGCTGCCCACCTACCTGGGCGCCGGGCGGGTGGTCTTCCCCGAGCTGGCCTACCCCACCTACGACGTGGGCGCCCGGCTGGCCGGAGCGGTGGGCACGGCCTCCGACAGCACGCTCGCGCTCGGCCCCGAGCGCGTCGACCTCATCTGGGTCAACTCCCCGGGCAACCCCACGGGCCGGGTGCTGCCCGCCGAACACCTGCGCAAGGTGGTCTCCTGGGCCCGTGAGCGCGGCGCCGTCGTGGCCTCCGACGAGTGCTACATCGAGCTCGGCTGGGAAGAGGAGCCGATCTCGATCCTCCATCCCGACGTCTGCGGCGGCTCCCACGAAGGGCTGCTCGCGGTTCACTCGCTCTCCAAGCGCTCCAACCTGGCCGGCTACCGCGCCGGGTTCGTGACGGGAGATCCCGTCCTGGTCAAGCGACTGCTGGAGACGCGCAAGCACGCCGGCATGATCATGCCCCAGCCCGTACAGGCCGCCATGACGGTCGCGTTCGGCGACGACGAGCACGCCGACCTGCAGCGCGAGCGGTACGCCGCCCGCCGTGCCCTGCTGCGGCCCGCGCTGGAGCGGGCGGGATGGCACATCGACCATTCGACGGCCGGGCTCTACTTCTGGGCGTCGAACGGGCAGAGCGCCTGGGATCAGGTCGGGAAGCTTTCCGAAATCGGCATTTTGGTCGCGCCCGGCGAGTTCTACGGATCGGCAGGTGAGCGGCACATCCGCATCGCGGTTACCGCGACTGATGAGCGGATCGGTGCGGCGGTGCGCCGCCTCCAGTAGGATCGCGCGTCATAGCCGGGCAATCCGGCTGACCCGCATAAATTGATAAGGGCTTTTGCCGAGGCAGACCGCGAGTGGAGCGAGCTGATCGATGAGCATGACCTCCATGGTCGTACTCGGGCTGAGCATCGCCACCGTCCTTCTGTTGCTTGGGGCTTTTCTGGCCACCATGCGGCAGGACAGGAAGGGCCGTACGAGCGCGCCGCCGGTCGAGGTCGCCCCCATCGAGACCCCGCTGCCGGCGCCGGTGAGCGCGCCCGGGCATGCCGGCACCGACTACACCGACCCTCGCACGATCCGGGTCGGCGACCGGATCGAGGTGCATGGATCTCCCCGCCGGGTGCTCGGCGCGTTGTTCGTGTCCTGGCAGGGGCAGCAGTGGGTCGAATACCTCCTGCGGGACAGCGCCCGCCGCTTCCAGTGGCTGTCGGTCGAGGCGCACGAGGGTGATTCGCCCCATCTGGAGGTTCAGCTCTGGACGGACGTGCCCACGCAGGGGATGGTCCCGGCCAAGAGCACGCTGGTGATGGAGGGCGTGGAGTTCTCCCCGATCGAGCGGGGCACGGCGGCGTTCCGGAGCGAGGGCGACACCGGCCATCCCGACCGGGGCCTGCTGGACTTCGCGGACTATCGCGCCTCGGACGGGCGGTTGCTGTCGTTCGAACGCATCCAGGGGCAGTCGTGGACGGCCAGTTACGCCCAGCCCCTGCCGCCGGGCTCCATCACCATCGTCCGCCGCGCCTCCTGACCCTGCTCAGGAGAGCTCGACCTGGGTGGTGCCGGCCTTGCCGCCGGTCTGCCAGTTCTCGAGCTTGACGTCGTTCTTCCACGTCGCCCCCGCGTACCCGACCTGGCGCAGCGCGTACTTCTGCGAGTAGGACACCAGCCAGGCGGAGATCAGCCAGCCGCGCCGCTCCGAGGTGACAGCCGTGCTGCCGAGCGCCCTGGCCAGCTGCTTGCGGGCCTCGGCGGTGCGGGGCTGCGGCGCCGGGGTCTTCTTGCCCGGCGGGTACCAGCAGTGGACGGCGCGCGGGACACGCCCGGTGAAGGCGGCGGCCAGCAGTTTGGCCTCCGGCTCGTGCTGCGCGTACGCGTAGCCGCCCGCCGAGCGCTGCACCTCCTGGGCCGCTTCGGCCACCGGGAGCTTGCGGTAGTTCTTGACCTTCTCCAGCGCGGCGAAGAACTTGTTCGTGGCGTAGACGGGGTCCATGAGCTGCTTCTTGGTGCCCCAGCCCTGCGACTCCCGCTGCTGGAACACGCCCACCGAGTCACGGTCGCCGTAGTCGAGGTTGTAGACCTTGGATTCCTGCAGCGCCGTGGCGAACGCGATCACGACGGCCCGTTCGGGCAGCCGGCGGCGGGCCGCGACGGCCGCGATGGTGGCGGAGATCTCGGCCTGCTCGAAGTCGAGCTCGCGCTCGCCGAGCGGGGTGCGCACGGTGCAGTGCGGCTCCGGCTCCACCGCCAGCGGCTTGGTCTTCTTCAGCAGGTGGAAGAGGCCCACGGAGATGCCCACGGCGAGCACGACGACGATGATCGCGATGGTGATGACTCCACGGGAGAAGCGCAGGCGCACCCTGAAGAACCTACCCGTGGCGGATAAGCTCCGTGGCCATGAGTGACGTGAGCACCACCTCACCGATTTCCCCGGTGGTGGACGAGTTGTGGGAGCGCCGGACGGAGCTGTCGCCGGCCGACGCCGAGGCGCGCCGGCTGATCGTCGGCGCCGTCGACCTGCTCGACAGGGGCGAGGCCAGGGCCGCGCGCCTGGAGGGTGGCGAGGTGGTCGTGGACGAACGCGCCAAACGGGCCATCCTGCTCAGCTTCAAGGTGCTCGGCATGGCGCGCTCGCAGGTGGGCGACTTCCAGCACCACGACCGGGTCCCGCTCAAGAGCTCGCTCGACGGCGTGCGCGTGGTGCCCGGCGCGATCGCCCGCTGGGGCTCGTACCTGGCGCCCGGGGTGGTGCTGATGCCGTCGTTCACGAACATCGGCGCGTACGTGGACGAGGGGACGATGGTGGACACCTGGGCCACCGTCGGCTCGTGCGCGCAGATCGGGAAGAACGTCCACCTCTCGGGCGGGGCGGGCATCGGCGGCGTGCTGGAGCCGCCCAACGCCGTGCCGGTCGTCGTCGGGGACGGCGCGCTGATCGGCAGCCGCTCGATGATCGTCGAAGGAGCCCGGGTCGGCGAGGGCGCGGTCGTCGGCGCCGGAACGATCCTGTCCGGCTCGATCCCGGTGATCGACGTGCAGACCGGCGAGGAGCTGGCCCGCGGCCACGTCCCCGCGTGGTGCGTGGCCGTCGGCGGCACCCGGCAGAAGGAGTTCCCCGGCGGCACGTTCGGCCTGCCGTGCGTGCTGGTGCTCAAGCGCCTGGAGCCGGGGCAGCGACACGACAAGGCGGCGCTCAACGACGTGCTGCGCGAACACGGAGTGAACACCTGATGCTTGATCTCACACAGGACGTACGCGCGCTGACCGCGGCGATCGTGGACATCGAGTCGGTGAGCGGCGACGAGCGGGCGCTGGCCGACGCGGTCGAGCGGGCGCTGTCCGCGCTGCCGCACCTCAAGGTCGACAGGTCGGGCGAGACGGTCGTGGCCCGCACCGAGCTGGGCCGGTCCGAGCGGGTGCTGATCGCCGGGCACCTCGACACCGTCCCCATCGCCGGCAACCTGCCCAGCCGGGTGGAGGGCGACCTCCTCTACGGGTGCGGCACGTCCGACATGAAGGCCGGCGTGGCGGTCGCGCTCAAGCTGGCGGCCACCGTCCCCGCTCCGAACAAGGACGTCACGTACGTCTTCTACGACTGCGAGGAGGTCGAGGCCGAGCGCAACGGCCTCAACCGCGTGGCCAGGGACCATCCCGACTGGCTGGCGGCCGACTTCGCGGTGCTCATGGAGCCGACCGACGGGACGATCGAGGGCGGCTGCCAGGGCACGCTGCGCGCCGAGGTCACCGTCAGGGGCAAGCGGGCCCACAGCGCCAGGTCGTGGTTCGGGGTCAACGCCATTCACGGGATCGAGCCGGTCCTGGCCAGGCTGAACGCGTACGAGGCGCGGCTGCCGGTGGTCGACGGCCTCGAATACCACGAGGGCCTGAACGCGGTCGGCGTCCGGGGCGGGGTCGCGGGCAACGTCATCCCCGACCTGTGCGTGGTGTCCGTCAACTACCGGTTCGCGCCCGACCTGACGATCGAGCAGGCGCAGGAGCACGTACGCGAGGTCTTCGACGGGTTCGAGGTGAGCTTCGTCGACGCCGCGCCCGGGGCCAGGCCGGGGCTGACGCACCCGGTGGCGGCGGCCTTCGCCGAGGCGGTCGGCGGCACGCCGCGCGCCAAGCTGGGCTGGACGGACGTCGCCCGCTTCTCCGCGCTGGGGGTGCCCGCCGTGAACTACGGTCCCGGGGATCCGAACCTGGCGCACCAGCAGGGCGAGTACGTGTCGCTGTCGAAGATCGTCGAGAGCGAGCGGGCCATGCTCAACTGGCTCACAATATGAAAGTGGCCTTCCTCGCCGGCCATTTGGCGGGGAAGACCACTTTCAGTCCCGAGCAGCACCCTCGTGCAGTTAGACGCAGGGGGGTCGAAATACGGTTCCCTGGTTTTTCCAAGTTTTTTTTGGAGCCTGGGTTCACCGGTCTGACCTGCGGTGTTCGCGCTCAGGACGCCCATCTCGCCTGAAGAGGGCTAGCGTGACCACCATGGAACAGTCTCGTCCTGAACGCCGTCAGGGCCAGGCGGTCGTACGCGGCCGCCTGGTGCCCAGCTCCACGCACGACCAGCGCCTGCTCGCCCGCCAGGGGTCCTCTGACTGGGTCCACATGGACCCGTGGCGGGTGCTGCGGATCCAGGCCGAGTTCGTGGAGGGCTTCGGCCAGCTCGCCGAGCTGCCGCCGGCGGTCACGGTCTTCGGCTCGGCGCGCACCGCGGATGGGGCGCCCGACTACCAGCAGGGCCGCGCGCTCGGCCGGGCGCTGGCCGAGGCGGGCTACGCGGTCATCACGGGCGGAGGCCCGGGCGTCATGGAGGCCGCCAACCGCGGTGCGAGCGAGGTGGACGGCGCGATGTCGGTCGGGCTCGGCATCGAGCTCCCGTTCGAGCAGAGCATGAACGACTATGTCGACCTCGGCATCGAGTTCCGCTACTTCTTCGTGCGCAAGACGATGTTCGTCAAGTACTCGTGCGGCTTCATCGCCCTGCCCGGCGGTTTCGGCACGCTGGACGAGCTGTTCGAGGCGCTGACGCTGGTGCAGACCCACAAGGTCACCTCCTTCCCCGTGGTCCTGATGGGCTCGGAGTTCTGGGGCGGGCTGCTCGACTGGATCAAGAGCACCCTGCTCGGCACCGGCAAGATCGCCGCCCAGGACCTCGACCTGATCACCGTCACCGACGACGTGGACGAGGCCGTGCGCATCATCGTGGACGCCGACCTGGCCCGCTCCAGGCAGCGCGAAGAGGAGCTGGAAGCCGCCGCGGCCCAGTTCGCCGAGCCCCAGTAGGCTTCCTGGATGTGAATATCTGCGTCTACTGCGCCTCCAGCCTGAACATCGACAAGAAGTACATCGATCTGGCCGGACACGTGGGCGCCGAGCTCGCCAAGCGGGGTCACACCCTGGTGAGCGGCGGCGCCACGGTCTCCTGCATGGGCGCGGTCGGCTCGGCCGTCCGCGCGGGCGGCGGCCGCACGATCGGCGTGATCCCGCAGGTGCTGGTGGACGTCGAGGTGGCGGACGAGGAGTCGGACGAGCTGATCGTCACCACCGACATGCGCGAGCGCAAGGGGATCATGGACGCCCGCTCCGACGCGTTCCTCGTGCTGCCCGGCGGCATCGGCACGCTGGAGGAGCTCTTCGAGATCTGGACCGCGCGGGTGCTCGGCATCCACGACCGGCCCCTGGTGATCCTCGACCCCTGGGGTCTGTACGACCCGCTCAAGCAGCTGATGAACCACCTGTACGACGAGGGCTTCACCCGGCCCGACGTCTTCGACGCGATCTCGTGGACCTCCACGGTGGAGGAGGCGTTCGCCCACCTGGAGGCGCGTCCGCAACCGGTCCGGCCCAGCGTCGCCGAACTCGGCGAGGCGGTCGGCTGACCGGCGCGCTCATCGCCCGGAGACGCACGGACTGCGGCAAGTGCGGGACCTCATGCCCCGATGGTGTGAGTACGATGCCAATGTGCTGGTCATTCTCGCCATCGCCGCCATCGCCATCTTGGCGTGTGTGGTCTTGGTCTCCCTCGGTAGGGGCGGTGAGCTGACCGAGTTCCCGCCCGATGTGCCGCCTCTCGACCTGCCCGAGCCCGGACAGTTGACGGCGGTCGACTTCATGGCGCTCCAGCTTCCGGTCAATCTGGTCGGCTATCACACGGCGAGCGTCGACGAGACCCTGCGCAGGGCCGCCAACGCGATCAGCGCGCGTGACACGCGGATCGCGGTGCTGGAGCAGCGGGTCTCCGAGCTGCTGTCGAGCCGGTTGCACGCGCGCCAGGAGATCTACGCCGCGCCGGGGGCGGGGCTGCGTACCGACCACGCCCCAGAAGCCCCGGCGGTGGCGCGCGAGCTGCCGGAGTCCGGCGATCCCGTGGAGGTGAGCGGCGCCACGGTGTCCTGGGACGGCACGCCGGACCTGCGGCGGGCGCCGGAGGACCCGGAGTGGCGGATCCCGCCGGGCGACGGCGAGCCGGCCCCGGAGGCCGCTCCGGACGAGCAGGCCGAGGCGGAGTCTCCCGACGGCGAGGCCCCAGCGGCCGAAAGCACAGCGGCCGAGGAGGCCGCCGCCGTTGTGGAGCCCTCCGTCGATGAGAAACCGGACGAGAAGCTCGACGAGACCGTCGAAGCCGGCGAGGTCTCCGACTCGGTGGACGAGTCCAAGGACGGCGCGGAGACCGCTCAGGCCGCGCCGCTGGCCAAGGATGGGGACGGGCGCCCGTGACCGAGCTGATCCGGTGCTCCTGGACGGGCATGGCGGGCAACGCTGCCTACATCGCCTACCACGACGACGAGTGGGGCCGCCCGCTCACGGGCGACGACGCGGTCTTCGAGCGCGTGGCCCTGGAGGCGTTCCAGTCGGGCCTGTCATGGCTGACGATCCTGCGCAAGCGGGAGAACTTCCGCGCGGCCTTCGACCGGTTCTCGATCGTCAAGGTGGCCGCGTACACCGAGCAGGACGTGGAGCGCCTGCTCGGCGACGAGGGCATCGTGCGCAACCGGGCCAAGATCGAGGCCGTGGTCGGCAACGCCAGGGCCGCCATGGACCTTTCCGAGGGCCTGTCGGACCTGGTGTGGCGCTACGCCGACCCGGAGGCCCCCGCGCCGAAGAGCATGGCCGACGTGCCCGCCATCACGCCCGGCTCCAAGGCGCTGGCCAAAGAGCTGAAGAAGCACGGCTTCAGGTTCGTCGGCCCGACCACGGCCTACGCGTTGATGCAGGCCATCGGCCTGGTCAACGATCACATCGAGGGCTGCGTGGCCCGTTCGCGCTGAGCTCGAAGGTGTGGGTCGCGCCGAGTGACCCGCCGAGCTCGACGGTCACGGCGGTCGTCTCCCCGGCCCGCGCCGTGACGGTGTCGTCGGCCCTGATGAGCCCGCCCAGCGGGTGGCCGAACGTGATCGTCACGACGTCCACCGTCCGGCTCGGGTCGGCCACCGCCACGGCCACCCGCCCGCCGGCGCGCCGCACGATCACCACGCACGGCGCGTCCACCGCGATCTCCCCGACGGTCCCGGCCGTCCAGAACCCGGCCGCGAGCAGCCCCCGCGCCCGCACGGCCTGCAGCTCGGCGGTGTTGGCGGCCACCCGCACGGGACGCCGCCCGCGGTACCTGCGGGTCCGCTCGCGCGTCGCGCCCGGCAGCACCGTGTACGCGTAGGAGGCGTTCACGGGGTCGACGCCGTGGTCGATCCAGAGGCTCGCATAGCGCCGCGTGACGGGCTCGACGGCGCCGCCGGTGTCGTCGCCCGCGTTGATGTCGCGCCACCTGCCCGTACGCGTCTCCACGGCGCACTGAGCGCCGTCCAGCACGTAGCCCGCGACTCCGGGCAGGTGCGCCCAGCCGTCGCCGACGTGCGGCCGCGCGTCCGTGGCCCGGTTCTCCACCACGGTCACCACCCCGCGCCCGTCCGAGCCGGTGATGCCGCTGCCGAGCGCCACCACGGCTGCGTCGAGGAAGAACCACGACTTGCGCGCCCGCAGGCTCGCGCCCTCGCTCGCCAGCTCCATCACGGCGGCCCCGTACCGGCCGTCGAGCACCGCGCCGCCGACCCACGCGCCGGGCGGGCAGTGGGCGCGGAAGGAGAGGTCCGCGCGCTCGCGGTCGTCGACGGTGGTCCCGGGCAGCCGGTACGGATCCACCGTCGGCCAGAAGCCCTCCCCGAACTGGCCCAGGTCGCTCGTGTAGAGGTAGGTCATGCCGTCGCCGGTGTACCAGCCGTGCAGGTTCTCGCCGTTGATCGCCTCGTACGCGGCGATGCGGCGCGACGAGAGGCTGAGCGCGAACGACCAGGTGGGCCGCCGGTGCACGATCCGGTCCATCGAGGGGAACACGAAGTGCCCGACGGGTCCGGGCGCGGCCTCGACGTCCAGGTCGCGCAGCACCGCGACCGCCCGCCGGGTCTCCGGCACGTCCGCGTGCTCCAGGTAGGGGTGGGCCTTGCCGCGCTCGATCCACCCCTTGGCCAGCTCCCGGAAGCGGCCGGCGTACGGCTCCGGCGCGCTCTGGGCCAGCAGCAGGACGGCGCCGATCAGGCCATGGCCGGCCACGGCGTCGGAGAACGCCTGCCGCGTGGCCGCCCGCCCCCTGACCGTGTCCATCAGCAGCCCGTCGTGGACGAACGGCGCGTACGACCGCTCGACCGCGTCCAGGACCACGGGCAGGCCCGGATCGCGGACCTGCCACGGCGAACCGTCCAGGAGCGCGAGCGCCTCGGCGACCGCGATGATCAGCGACAGGCCGTAGGAGCCGGTGTACGCGACGCACTCGTGCTGGATGAACGACCCGTCGCGGTAGAAGCCGTCGCCGGACTCGACGTGGCGGAAGACGCTCCTGAGCCCGCCGTCGCGCACGTCCGACAGGCCGTCGCGGGCCAGCGCCAGCTTGTCCGCGCTGCGTCCCGCGATGCCGCGGAAGGCGAGGATGGAGGCCTTGTCGGCCCGGTTGGCGCCGCTCTCGCCCGCCTGCGGGTTGCCGGCCCGGCGGTCGGCGTCCGGGCAGAACCGGTCCACCGCGGTCAGGTAGGCGTCGAGCCTGGCCGCGTCGAGCCGGTCGCCGAGCAGCACGCACAACCGGCTCAGGTGGGCGGGCGTGCCGATCTCCCAGAACCACCAGTTGCCCGTCTCGGGGAGCCGCTCGTTGTAGTGGCGCTCGTGGAGCACGTCGAGCGCGTCCACCACCCGGGCCGCGACGGCGTCGTCGCCGTGCTGCGCGGTGCCGGGCGTGGCCCAGGCCGTGGCGATCCGCCGAAGGCGTCCGTAGCTGCCCGTGACGTTGCCGGGGCCGCCGGCCGGCGGCAGGTCCGGCCAGAGCGTTCCGGGCGCCATCGAGGCCAGCAGGCCGCCTGCGGCCTCGCTCAGCCTGGCCAGCGGCCCGGCGTAGACCGGATCGGAGACGTCGATCCCGCCGCCGGTGAGCAGGCCGAGCGCGCCCGCGCGGAGAACGTCGAACGCGGGCCCGCCTCCGGCGGCGGCCTCCTGCGTGGCCGTCTCCTGCGTGGCCGGGTTCTGCGCGGTCGGGTTCTGCGTGGCCGGGTCCGGTGCGGCCGGGTCCGGTGCGGACGTCACTCGGCGCGGAACGTCGGGCGTTCCTTGGCGAGGAAGGCGCGGGTGGCGTTCAGGTGATCCAGGGTGGCGGCGCATTCGTCCTGGAGGTCGGCCTCCATGGCGAGCGAGTCGGGCAGCGAGTGGGTCGCGGCGTAGGCCAGCGCCCGCTTGGTGGCGGCGTAGGCGAGGGTCGGGCCCTGCGCGAGGCGTACGGCCAGCTCGTGGGCGGTCTTCAGGACGTCGTCGGCGGGCACCACGCGCGTGACCAGGCCCAGCTCCAGCGCGCGGGCCGCGTCGAGCGGCTCGCCGAGCAGCAGCAGCTCGGCCGCGCGGCCCCGGCCGACCAGGCGCTGCAGCGTCCAGGAGGCGCCCGAGTCGGGCGCCAGGCCGATGCCGGCGAACGCCAGCGCGAACTTCGCCTTCTCCGAGGCCACCCGCAGGTCGCAGGCGAAGGCCAGGGACGCGCCCGCGCCCGCGGCGACGCCGTTGACCGCGGCCACCACCGGCTTGGCCATGGTGGTGATCAGCTCCACGATCGGGTTGTAGTGCACGCGGACGGTGTCGGCCAGGCCGCGGCCCGCCTCCAGGTTGCCGGCGTGCTCGCGCAGATCCTGGCCCGCGCAGAAGGCCCGGCCCGAGCCGGTCAGCAGCACGGCCCTGATCGCGGGGTCGCCCGCCGCGCGGCGCAGCGCGTCGAGGAGCGCGTCCTTGGTCTCGGTGGTCAGCGAGTTCATGGCGTCGGGGCGGTCGAGCGTGATGGTGGCGACCGTGTCGGCCACGTCATAGCGGATCAAAGTAACTCCCTCTCGACGAACGCGGCGGCCGCGGGCAGCAGCCGGGCGGCCTCCTGCTCGAAGTACGCCCTGGCCTTCTCGCCCGGCCAGCCGGCCGGCAGCAGTTCGGGCGGCAGGCCCGGGTCGCGGAACAGGAAGTTGCGCCAGCCGTGCACGAGCCTGCTCCTGGTGGCGAACACCTGGTCAGCCGGTGCTCTCTCGGGCAGCGTGCTGATCAGCGTGACAGCCTCGGCGAGCCAGTGCTCGTACGCCTCGCCGATGGCGGTCAGATCCCACGCCCTGGCCACCAGCTCCCGCGGGTCGCCCTCCAGCGCCGAGTCGAACCTGTCGGCCCGCACCCCCTCGCCGTCGAGCAGGTTGTCCAGCTCGATCGAGGATCGTGGACCGATCCACGTCGTCTCGGACAAGGACGCGTACCCGAGGAAGGCCAGGTCGGCCCTGAGCCGCTCCCTGCGCGGCCGCTCCTTCACCGGCGCGAAGACGATCACGTGCCACCGGCCGTGCCAGGTCAGAGTCCCGGCTCGGTAAATTCTGAGCGCGGCCTCGTCCAGGCGCCGGCCGCATTTCGGGGTCAGCCCGTAGCCGGCTCCCTGCGGCAGTTTCACCGGCCGCAGCCACCCTTGGCGCACCATTCGTGACACAGCGGTGCGGACGGCGGGAGGGGCTATTTCCAGGGGTTTCATGAGCCTTACGAGCGAGGCGACGGACGCCTGTCCACCGCGCGAGCGCAGGTGGTCTCCATAGAGATCGAACAGAGCGGCGCGAGCGTGCACGAAGTCCAGTTTGGACGCCATCGCACGGCTCGACAACGCATTCTGGGAGGAGATCGTTACCCATGAGCGCTCTCGATGCGGGAGAATAGGACATCACAGAAGACGTGAATGCGCCGACCACCCCTCACGGGCGGTCGGAAATCGCGGGCCGCGGGAGCCCAAGGCAGGAAGGGATGCACGCATGGCGGCGATGAAGCCGCGGACCGGCGATGGTCCGCTCGAGGTCACCAAGGAAGGGCGCGGCATTGTCATGCGGGTCCCCCTGGAGGGTGGCGGCCGGCTCGTCGTGGAGATTTCCGCCGACGAGGCGAAGGCGCTCGGCGAGGCGTTGAAGAACGTCGTCGGCTGAGAGCTCCCGAGAGACCACCTTTTCCACGACCCTGGCGTAATCCGGCGCCAGGGTCGCTGACGTTCGAGGAGAGTATCCGTGCCCATCGAGACCACTGCGTCGGTGGTCGCCCAGGTTCCCGACGGAGCCGAGCTGCTGGCCGTTCCCTTTGACTCCACTCTCAGCCCCGAGGTCGAGCTGCACCTGCCGGTGTCCGACCTGCTGGCCCACTACGAGGCCAAGGGGGAGGCGGGGGAGATCGTCGAGGTTCCCGTGGCCAGGGGCGGCGGTGTCGGCCGCGTCCTGCTCTACGGAGTGGGCGACGGCTCGCCGCGTGCCCTGCGCAAGGCCGGCGCCGCGCTCGCCCGCAGAGCCAAGGGCAGGGACACGCTGACCGTGGTCGCGCCTGAGGGCGACGTGGCGGCGTTCGCCGAGGCGGCGCTGCTCGCGGCGTACTCGTTCAAGATCGGCAACGGGGGCAAGAAACCGGTGCGGGCGCTGGCCTTCGCGGGCGCGGACGCGGCGCAGGTGCGGCGCGCGCAGGTCGTGGCGCAGGCGGTGGCGCTCGCCCGCGACCTGGCCAACACGCCTTCCTCCGTCAAGAACCCCGCGTGGCTGGCCGAGCGGGCCGCCGAGGTCGGGGTGCCCGCGCGGATCTGGGACGAGGAGCAGCTGCAGGCCGACGGGTTCGGCGGCATCCTCGCGGTCGGCAGGGGCTCGGCCAGCCCGCCCCGGCTCATCCAGCTCTCCTACACCCCCGCCGAGCCCACCGACCGGCACGTGGTGCTGGTGGGCAAGGGGATCACGTTCGACTCGGGCGGGCTGTCGCTCAAGCCCAACGAGAACATGAAGACCCAGAAGACCGACATGGCGGGCGGCGCGGTGGTGATCGCCGTGCTCGGCGCGCTGGCCGAGCTGGGCGCTCCCGTACGGGTCACCGGGCTGATCGCCTCCGCCGAGAACATGCCCTCGGGCACGGCGCAGCGGCCCAGCGACGTGATCAAGCATTACGGCGGGCGCACGGTCGAGGTGCTCAACACCGACGCCGAGGGCCGGCTGGTGCTGGCCGACGCCCTCGCCTACGCCGACGCCGTCCTCGACCCCGACGAGGTCGTGGACATCGCCACCCTCACCGGGGCGATCACGGTGGCGCTCGGCCGCAACGTCGGCGCCGTCTACGCCTCCGACGACGTGCTGGCCAAGCGGCTCCTGGACGCCGGGCAGGTGAGCGACGACCGGCTGTGGCGGATGCCGCTGATCGAGGACTACACGCCCGCGCTGGAGTCGTCGATCGCCGACCTGGCCAACGTCGAGGCCGGGTCCAGGTTCGGGGCCGGGTCGATCACGGCGGCGCTGTTCCTGCGGGAGTTCGCGGGGCGGCGGCCGTGGGCGCACCTCGACATCGCCGGCGTCGGGCGCAGCACGGTGGACGAGGGCACGCTGACCAAGGGCGCCACGGGATTCGGCGTCCGCCTCCTGCTGGAGTGGCTCACCCGCGCCTAGCCGATTCGCTCGCGACTGGGCGGCCCACCGGGGCCGGCCGGCTCGCGCGGGCGGCGCTCCGCCGGAGCGACTCGCCTGCGGCTAGTCGGCGATCTTGATGGCGGCCAGCAGGCCGTCGCCCAGCGGCATGAGCACCGAGCGCAGGCGGTCGTCCGACTGCACCAGCTTGCCCACCTCGCGCAGCGCCACCGTGTCGGTGTCGCGTTGCGCGGGGTCGGCCACCCGGTTGTGCCACAGCATGTTGCCGAAGGCCACGATGCCGCCCACGCGCAGCAGGCGGACCGCCTCGGCGAGGTAGTCGGCGTACTCCTGCCTCGCGCCGTCGGCGAACACCATGTCGTAGCCGCCGTCCGACAGCCGCGGCAGCACGTCGAGCGCCCGGCCCGAGATGAGCCGCACCCGCCCGCCGGAGAAGCCCGCCTCCGCGAACGCCTGTCTGGCCAGTCGCTGGTGCTCGGGCTCGACGTCCACGCTCGTGAGCGTCCCGTCCGTACGCATGCCGCGCAGCAGCCACAGCCCCGAGACGCCGCAGCCCGTGCCGATCTCGACGACGGATTTGGCGTTGACGGCGGTGGCGAGGAAGCACAGTGCCGCCCCGCCTCCGGGAAGGATGGGCGTGGCCCCCATCTCCAGCCCGCGCTGTCGCGCCGTGTGCAGGAGCTCATCTTCCTGATGGAACTGCTCCGCATAGGCCAGAGTGGCCTCCACCGGGTTGGTCATCGGCCGCCTCCCCCCGCTTTCGTGCGATTGGTCCTCGAGATTGGCACCGATCGCAGCCTAGGGGAGACACGCCAGGACGGGAACTCAGGAGGGACCTAAGGCGTTGCAGGTTTAAACGGGCTTTGCCGGTCCGGAAGGCAGGCAGTGCGCACGAAGGGACGAAACCAGGCACTATGGCGGTAGCGGTGGTCCCAAAGAGAGGAGTTCTGGTGGACGAAAGCGACCACCAGGCGGATGCTCCCGTGTCGTCTGATTGGACACCTCCCACATGGGAGGAAGTGGTGCGGACTCACTCCGCACGCGTGTATCGGCTGGCATACCGGCTGACCGGCAATGTCCACGACGCGGAAGACCTCACCCAGGAGGTCTTCGTCCGCGTCTTCAGGTCGCTGTCGAGCTACACCCCTGGCACGTTCGAGGGGTGGCTGCACCGGATCACGACGAACCTGTTCCTCGACATGGCGCGGCGCAAGCAGCGCATCAGGTTCGAGGGGCTGGCCGACGACGCCGCCGAGCGGCTGCGTGGCCGTGAGCCGTCCCCGGCGCAGGCGTTCGACGACGCCCACCTGGAGCCCGACATCCAGGCCGCCCTCGACGCGCTCGCCCCCGAGTTCCGGGCCGCGATCGTGCTGTGTGACATCGAGGGCCTTTCTTACGAGGAGATCGCGGCCACGCTCGGCGTCAAGCTGGGTACGGTCCGAAGCCGTATTCACCGTGGCCGGGCGCAGTTGCGGGAGGCACTCGATCATCGAGCCCCCCGTAATTCTCAACTCCCCCCGACCGTGATCCGTGGGGAGGAATTCTGATGGCTCATCTTGGAGAACGCGTGTCCGCGCTCGTGGACGGCGAACTCAACCACACCGAGCGCGAGCGCGCGCTGGCTCATCTGACCTTCTGTGCCGACTGTCGGCAAGAGGTCGAGTCGGTGCGGGCGCTGAAGTCGCGCCTGCGCTCCCTGGAGGGGCCGGCGATGCCGGCCGATCTGACGATGTCCCTGCTCCGGATGGCGGAGCCGGGCGGCCCGCTGCCGCCGAGGGAGCGCCCTTTTCCGTCCCGCACCTTCGGCGGGGTGCCCATCCCTGGGCCGCACACCATCGCTCCGCTGGACAACCGCCCGCGGAGGGACGCCACTGGTGGGGCCTCGGGCCCTGGTCGCGGCGGTAGGCGGCGTTCGACCTACGTGGCCGTAGGGGTGGTCTCCGCGGCCGTCGCGCTCGGCACCTTCTTCGCGGCCACCGGCGTCGGACAGAACAACCCGGCGCCGCCGGTGGAGCTGTTCCAGCAGCCGCGCACCTCGCCGGCGGGCGCGCCTTCGACAGCCACTCCTTGACCTGGGGTTGACCTCCGGTTATGCCTGGGAGACTTGGACTTGGCGTACTTGGCAGCGCGCTGGGCATACGATCTGGGTTCGGGATTTGTCACAAGCGATTCCTGACAAATGCTTTATGACCCTCGTATGCCGCAAGAGCGAGGATTGCGGTGGCCGAGCCAAGGAGTGGTGAGACTTAGATGACCGACGAGACGCGCCCCACCGAAGGACGCACGCCGTCGGACTACCCCGAACCACAGGGGCGGCCGGACTTCCTGCCCGCGGACGACTCGCCTGACCAGGCCGGCCGGTTGCCTGAGCCGCCCGCCTCGTTCGGCACCTCTTGGGGCGACCCGTCGGGTCGCCCCTCTTCGGGTGTCCCCCCGTACGGTGGCCCGACCTCCGGCGCTCCCACGTTCACCAGCCCCTCGTTCGGCTCCCCGAGCTCCTACGAGAGCCCCTCGTACAGTCACGAGGGCAATGGCCCGTCGTTCAGCGCCTCCTACGACAGCGGCTCCTCGTTCGGAAGCCCTTCCTACGAGAGCACCGGTCCCTCCTACGGGAGCGGCCCCTCGTATGGGAGCGCTCCGTCCTACGGCAGCGGTCCGTCCTATGGGAGCGGTCCGACGTATGGCGGCGGGCCGGACAACGGGACGCGTGCCTACGAGAGCCCGCTGTTCGGCGGCCCGTCCCCGTCCGGTCCCACCGGCGGCAACACGCCGCCGCCACCGCCCCGTCAGGCGCTTCCCATGGGCGCGGGCTGGGCGCCGCCGCCTCCCGGCTCGGACGCGGGCTCCTCGGGGGGCAGGCGCGGGCCGGGCACGGTCCTGCTCGTCTCGACCGCCGTGGCCATCGCCCTGGTGGCCTCGCTGCTCGGCAGCGTCGGCACCTACCTGCTCACCAAGCCGAGTGACGGCAACGACCCCGGCTACAGCCTCGGCCCCCTGCCGACCGGCGGCGCCGCCAACCGGGAGCCCGGATCGGTGGCCGGCGTGGCCGCACGGGTGCTGCCCAGCGTGGTCTCGATCGAGGCCGGCACCACCACCGAGGGCGCGACCGGGTCCGGCTTCCTGATCAAGAACGGCTACGTGGTGACCAACAACCACGTCGTCGCGCTGGCCGCCAAGGGCGGCGAGATCCGGATCATGTTCAACAACCGCAAGACCACCCCGGGCAAGATCGTGGGCCGCGACCCCGGCTCGGACCTGGCCGTGATCAAGCCCGAGGACACGTTCGGGACGCCGGAGATCACCCTCGGCAACTCCGACCAGGTCGTGGTCGGCGACCCGGTCATCGCGATCGGCTCCCCGCTGGGCCTCACGGGCACGGTGACCACGGGCATCGTCAGCTCGCTCAACCGCCCGGTCATCGCGGGCGACGAGACGGGCTCCGGCACGGAGGAGCCCGCCTACATCAGCGCCATCCAGACGGACGCGGCCATCAACCCGGGCAACTCGGGCGGCCCGCTGGTGAACGGCAAGGGCGAGGTCGTCGGCGTGAACTCGGCCATCGCCACCCTCGGCCGCTCGGTGAACAGCCAGAGCGGCAGCATCGGCCTGGGCTTCGCGATCCCCGTCAACCAGACGCGGCGCGTGGCCGAAGAGCTGATCACCACCGGCAAGGCCAAGCGGCCCAGGATCGGCATCGTCCTGGACAAGGACTACAAGGGCCAGGGCGTGAAGATCGCGTCGTCCCCCAGCGGCGGCCGCCAGCCGGTGGACGTCAACGGGCCGGCGGACAAGGCCGGGCTGAAGGCGGGCGACGTCATCCTGGAGATGGACGGGCTGGCCCTGCAGGACGGGAACGAGCTGATCGCCCTGATCCGCAGCAAGGCGCCGGGCGCCAAGATCACCATCAAGTACCAGCGCGCCGGCCAAGAACGCACCGCTACCTTGACCGTCGTCGCCGACAACGAGCCCACCCCGACGCCGTCCTGATCCGCCCGGCCGTCCTTCGCGACGGCCCCTCGGGTGGTTTGGTGTCCGTCCTTCGGCTTTTGCGACTACGCACGGCGAACATCATCCGCGCCGTCGGTGGTATCCGTCCTTCGGGTTTTTACGGCTGCGCACGGTGAACATCATCCGCGCCGTCGGTGGTGTCCGTCCTTCGGGTTTTTACGGCTGCGCACGGCAGGCACCACCCGCCGACCCGGGTGACCGGCCCTCCAGGGAGACGCTTACCGGCTTCCCGGCCGCGCCGCCGTAACGGACGGTGCGACCGGCTGGGTGGCAGACGCGTTGACCAGGGCCGGAGGGGTGCATGCGGGGAATGTCGGTGATATGACCGAGGGGGGACGACCGACCTACCCCCGGGAGCCCTTAGTCTGTGGATAGGCCGGGGTTGTCCTCGGAGTGATTGGACTGCGGTAGGAGCTCACGGTGTTCGGACTCGGGTGGATGGAGATCGGAGCGCTGATCGTCATCGCGCTGCTCGTCTTCGGTCCCGACAAGCTGCCTCAGGCCGCATCTCAGGCAGGCAAGACGCTGCGCAACCTGCGCCGGATGGCGAACAACGCGCGTGACGACCTGCGTTCCGGGCTGGGCCCGGAGTTCTCCAATTTCGACCCCGCCGACCTCAACCCGAGGAACTTCGTCCGCAAGCACTTGCTCGACGACCTCGAGGACGACTGGAACGACAAGCCTCGGGAGCTGGAGCCCGCCACGACGGCTCCGTACTCGCCCGAGCCGGTGGACGAGCTCGGCTACGGGGAGATTCCCCCTTACGACTCAGAGGCGACCTGACGGGCCGGGGAAGGCTCGTCGCCGTCCATACGGCGTGCCGCGCCCCGGACGGCACACGAGGGCTCAAACAACCCGTCGCCCGTCCCCTGGGGCCGGCGTCGCCCACGAGCGCTCATATGGCCCTCTGAGGGTCCTCCACGCCCGTTCGGGCGCGCCTGGTCAACGCTGTTGACCACCCAGCCGGTGACGCCTGCCCGTTACGGCGGCGCGCCGGGGAAGCCGGTGAGCGTTCCCCTGGAAGGCCGGCCACTCACGTCGGTGTTGAGCGACGAGTTTCTGTCAGTGGAAACGACAGGTTCTTGGCAGTGGCTCGCGACAAGTTGATGTCAGTGAGGGTGACAGTCAGTCACTGCGCTCTGGAGGCGAAGCCGGGTGGCGTGCTGCCCGGAAGCCGTCTCGCGGTGCATGGGTGTCGGCCGGCGCGCTGGGCCGGTGGTCAAGACTGAAGCGAACAGCGTCGTCCAGGCTGACGCGGAGCGGGGTGCGGAACTTTCCGATCAAGGCGAGCAATTCGCAACGATCATCGGTTCACGCGGTCCCGACGCCGACGGGCGGCGCGGATCTCGGCGTCGGCGACCTTGTCGTCCAACAGCGCGTACAGCTGCGTCGTTTCGGTTGAGGCGTGGCCGAGGCGCCGCCGTACGGCCTCGATGGACACCCCGGCGTTGACGAGCTCGGTGGCGTGGGCGTGGCGTAGCTGGTGGATGTCGATCTCGACGCGTGCGGCGGCGCAGTAGCTCTGCCAACGGTGATGGGCGGCGTCGTACGACAGCGGCCCGCCGCGGCCGTTGATCGAGGCGCGGAACAACGGCCCGGCGGAGTAGCCGGCGCGGGCCAGGTAGAGCTTGAGCAGGGCGACGTAGCCGCGGTCGTCGAGCAGGACGGTGCGGACGCTGCCGCCCTTGCCGTGGATGCGGACGTGTTCGTCGTCCAGGCGCAGATCGAGGTCCTCGACGTACAGGCCGCACACCTCCGAGGCGCGGGCGCCGCACACGTAGGCCGTCTCGAACAGCACCCGGTCGCGCAGCCGGTCCAGCGGCACGTCTTTGCGCGGTCGCCGTGAGCAGATCACCGCCAGCACCTTGGCCACGTCGGCCGCGCTGGCGGGGCGGGGCAAGTTCTTGGGCACCTTGACGGTGTCGATGCGGTCCATCGGGTTGGCGTCCAGGAGATCGTGGCGGACGGCCCACTTGGTGAAGGAGGCGACGGCGGCGCGCTTGCGCTTGCGACTGGCCGGCGTCAGCCCGGCGAGCTCGGCCAGGTAGGCGCGGACCGGTGCGGCGGTCAACTCGGCGAGGTCCTCGCCGTGGTGGGCGGCGAAGGCGATCAGGTCGCCGCGGTAGGCGCGCCGGGTGTGCGCCGACTTCCCGGCGTTGGCCAGATCGGTGAGGAAGTCGTCGAGATGGCGGGCGAGCGGGTGGGAGCGGCCGAGCTGCTCGGCGATGACCGGATCCACCGTGCCGACCTTCACCACTCGCGAAGTTGCCAGATAACCGGGAAACGAAGCGTCCGCGCCGGGCGACGGCGGCCCAGCTCGCGCTATGCCGGTGATCGCTATCTTGCCAGATAACGAAGGTTATCTAGTAACCCCTGCCCGTGTCTGGTCGTCGGCATGGCCGTGCGTGAATCGGCATCGGCCGGCCTGGCAGTCCTTCAGGCTCTCCGCAGCCCTCCAGGCGCCAGCGCTCGCTGTCGCAGATGGCCCCGCCCTGGTCGTGCGCGATCAGGGCGTCGATGACCTCATCCAGGGTGAAGCTCGACTGACTCGGCGGCCGTGATCGTCGAGTCAGTCGACCGGTCGGACCACGCGACTGACTCGGGGCCTGCGACTCACCCTCCGGCCACCTAGGGCACCCCGGCCGCCGCCTCGACGTCGTTCTCGGCGGGAGGGTAGGCGTCGCGCAGGCGTTCCATGGTCGCCGTCACGACGGCACGGACGTCCGCCTCGCGCAGCGGGGCGGAGAGCAGTGCCGTGCTGAACGAGAAGCCCTCGATCAGGGTGAACAGCAGGAGCGCCTCGCGGTGCAGCGACTCCTCGTCGACGACGCGGTCGGCCAGCGCCTGGCGCAGCAGCGAGCGGATCACCTCGGCGGCTGCGAGTGACATCGCAGCGCTGTCGGCCGCGAACTCCGGGTCCGTGCGTGCCATGACGCGGTACTCGACAATGGCGGCGTTCTCCTTGCGCTCCTGCTCACTGGTCGGCGCGGCGAAGGTGACCACGTCCGCGATCCGCGTCACCGGGTCGTCGGACATCGTCGTGGCGCGGCCCACGGCGCGCTGCATGAGCACGCCCAGCGTGAAGCGCATGACCTCGCGGACGTGGTCGCCGAAGTAGTGCCGGATGCTCCCGATGGCCAAGCCAGTGCGAGTGGCGATCCGGGCGAGAGTCACCGAGCGGAGCCCGTGCTCGGCGATCTCGTCGATCACGGCGTCGGCGACCTGTTCCCGGCGGGCATCCGGGTCGACTCGCTTGGGCACGGCAACCATCCTAACCCACGTTTTGGCATGGCCGTGCTAGCTTATTTGGCATGCCAGCGCTAAATAAATCAGGAGGCCTGAAGATGCGATTCCTTCGTCACGTGATCCAGACCATCCGAGCGAACCGCGGTGCCTACCTCGTCCTGAACGCGATCGTGTACGGCCCGGTTCTCGTCGGCTTCGGGGTGGGTCTGCTCTTCCCCAGCCTGGCCGCCGCGCAGGTGGAGTCCCTGAAGAGCAGCGGCACGGGGGACCTGGTGCAGTCGCTGCTCGAGAACCCCTGGCTGCTCGCCCTCGCGATCCTCGCCAACAACGCGCTGCGGGCCGGCCTGCTCATCCTCGTCCTGCCATCGATGATCGTGCCGTTCGCGGGCATCCCCTGGTTCGCCTGCAGCCAGTACACGGTCGGTGTGACCCTCGCGCCGGCCAACGAGGCCGCCTGGCTGGCCCTCATCCCGCACTCGCTGACCATCCTGATCGAGTTCCAGGCGTTCGTGCTGCTCGCGCTCGGCGCCTACCTCCTCGGGCGGGCGTGGATCCGGCCCCGGACCGTCGACGCCGTGAACCGGCGTCAGGGGTATGTCCGCGGGCTGCGGCAGCTCGGCCGACTGAGCCTGCCCGCCCTGGCGTTGCTCGTCGTCGGGGCGATCTACGAGTCGTTCTCGCTGATCTACCTGGTCCCCCTGCTCACGGAGGGCTGAGCGATGCGGAACAACTCCCAGGGTGGCGCTTCACGCCGTGACGACCCGCGCCGGGCAGCACCGGGTCGCCCCAGCGCACGACCACGGACGACTTGTAGCCGTCCGGAACGGTCAACGCGTCGTCCGTGTTCGGCTGCACGGCGGTGAAACGCAGGTCGCTGCTTCCACCTCCGTGCCAGCCGCCCCTGGCGGCGGCCGCCTCCGCCTCCGGCTCATCGGCGAGGGCCGGTGCTGCGTCCGCGACCCCAACGCCCGCCACGACCGCGCCGAGCGCGCCCGCGCGCAGCACGCCGCGCCGCGACAGCGCGTCCTTCACCACGTCACCGAAATAGGCGTTCTCACTGGTGTTCGCCACGTCGTGCGCGCACGCGTCGCCGCAGCGGAACTTACAGGTCAGCGCGGATCGGCCGCCTTTGTGCGGGGTGGAAAGCAGCGGTAGCAGCCGCCGTCCCGCGTTGAGGTCGCCACAGGTCCTCCAGATATGTGCGCGGTGACAACCTGGGGTCCTGGTCATATCCGGCCGGAAATTCCGCTAAGCCTTCGGGCCACCGGAAAACAGCTCGGCCAGCCCCTCCGGCCACACTGACCTCATCTGGGCGGTGGCGGTCGGCACCCCTGGACCGCAAGACCATCGCCGTATCCGGCAGCGAGGACAAGACACTGCGGGTGTGGAGTTTGGGATCGCCGTAACCGGTCCCTGGACAGATGCTCGGTGAAGTTCTTGGCGCGAATCTCCAGCAAGGTCTATCACCAGGGGTGCTGCTACCCATCCAAGCGCGGTCTCGCCCCTCCCACTGACATCTGTTCCGCACGGCTCACTGACACCATCTCCGCGCTCAACAGCATGGGTGTCGGCCGGCGCGCTGGGCCGGTGGTCAAGACTGAAGCGAACAGCGTCGTCCAGGCTGACGCGGTGCGGCCCGTTCTGACTGTGGAGCAGGCCGTCGTCCTTGAGTGCTTGTTCGGCGTCGAGGTGGCCCTGCCGCCAGCTGTCATATTCACCGTGGCCGTGGAGGACGTAGGCGGCCAGCAGCGTGTTGGCTTCGTCGTCGGTGAGCGGGGCGTCAGTCCTTCAGGCTCTCCGCAGCCCTCCAGGCGCCAGCGCTCGCTGTCGCAGATAGCCCCGCCCTGGTCGTGCGCGATCAGGGCGTCGATGACCTCATCCCGGGTGAAGCCGAGTTCCTGCAGGCAACAATCGACTCAGCGGACTGTCGGAGCTGGCAGTGTGACCGCCTCGCGCAGCTCGGCGACGGCCTGGGCCATGAGCTGAGCGAGGGTGGTGTCCGGCTCGGCCAGCCAGCGGGGCATGGCGCGCCGGTGGATCGCCAGCACCACGTCGATGATGAAGCGTGCTTTGCCGGGCTCGACGCCGCGGCGCTCGAGCGCCGGTGCCAACGCGTCAGCGATGTCGGCGAGCTTGATCAGATCGCGCTCGGCCAGTGCCGGGTTGGCGGCGATCACTCTTCCCCGGCGCAGCAGGAACTCGCGTGGGCGGAAGATCTCCTCGGCGGTTCCCAGCGCGGTCAGCAGCACCTCGATCGGGGTGAGGCCCGGGTCGGCCGCCTCGACCTGGGCGACGAGGTGGGCCTCGAGTTCGTTGCCGGCGAAGAGGACTTCCCGCTTGTCGGGGAAGTAGCGATAGAAGGAGCGCTCCTTCAGACCGGCGGCGCCTGCGATCTGCGCGACCGAGGTGCGCTCGAACCCCTGCGTCTCGAACAGCTCGAGCGCCGCGCGTTCGAGCCGGCCCTGTGCGTCGGATTCCCATCGCGGCATACCCACCAGGGTACGACAACAGGAGCTGTTATCAGCTGATACGGTCAATGACAACAGATGCTGTTATCAGCCAGGAGATCGTCATGAAGGCTCTGCAATTCGACCGGTTCGGTTCCCCGGACGTGATCGTGCTCCGCGACGTCCCGCAGCCGGAGCCGGGACCCGGCCAGATCCGGATCGCCGTGCGGGCGTGCGGCCTGACACCGGCCGACTGGCACGTCGTCGACGGTCTCCTCGCCGACCATCTGCCGCCGCTGCCGCGCGGGCTCGGCCTCGAGGTCGCGGGCACCGTCGACGCGCTCGGCGAGGGCGTCACCGGCGTCCAGATCGGCGACCGCGTGTTCGGCCCGACCACCTTCGACGGCCCAACGGCCGGGGCCGCCGAGTACGCGCTGATGTCGGCCTGGGCACGCATTCCCGAGGGCGTAACCGCTGAGCAGGCCGCCGCGCTGCCGATGGCGGCCGAGACGGCGTGGCGCGCGCTCGACGACCTCGGCGTCCAGCCGGGTGAGCTGCTGCTCGTCCACGGCGCGGGCACCACCGTGGGTGAGGCGGCGGTGCGCTTCGCGCTGCACCGGGGTATTCGGGTGATCGCCACAGCCGGGCCGACTCGGGCCGCCGCCCTGGAAGAGATCGGCGCCCAGGTGACCGCCTACGGCGAGGGCATGGCCGAACGCGTCAGCGCACTGACCCCAGGCCCCGTGGACCGCGCCCTGGACACCGCGCCGACCGGGGGCCGGATCGACCGCGCCGACCAGCCCAGTCCGGCCGGCGGCTCGCTACCGGCCTTGATCGAGCTGACCGGGGATCCCGACCGTGTCCTCACCGTCTCGGACTTCGCCGCCGCAGCCGAACTGGGCGTCCGGATCACCACCGAGATCTGCTACGACCAGATGAATGAGTTCGCCAGGCTCGCCGGCGAAGGCATCCTGGTCGTGCCGGTCGCCCGCACCTACACCCTCGACCAGATCCAGGAAGCGGCCAAGCTCAGCCAATCCCGCCGCCCCGGCGGCAAACTCATGCTCGTCCTGTGACCGCCCTGCCAGCCTGATAAAGCGAGACCACCTCGACGAGGAACGAAACCCAGGGCGGCCTCCTCGTACAGCTCCAGATCTGGGCCGGTGGTGTGCGGGGTCGGCCGTCGCCCGATCGGGACGGGGAAGCCGTCTTGGGGACGCCAGAAGTTGCGGATGTACTTCTCCGAGCGGCCCATCTTGGCCGCCCAGTCGGCCAGGGTGATGCCCTCGGGTGTGGTGTTCATGGAGCCCTCGCCACCTGATCACACTCTGCTACTGACATCGGTGTCGCGGCCCCTGACACTCTCCTGTCGCTCAACAGTCGGCGGGTGGTGCCCACCGTGCGCAGCCGTAAAGGATCTGAAGGACGGACACCGAGCGGCGCGGATGATGTTCGCCGTGCGCAGCCGTGAAGGATCTGGAGGACGGGCACTGAAAACGGCGGGAGTGCTGCCCACTGCGCGCCGCCGGACAGGACCCAAGGGTCGCTGCGCGCAGCCGGGCAAAGCTCGAGGACGGCGTGGATGCTCGCCGTGGGCAGCCGTAAAGGGCCCCAGGCGAGGGCACTGAGAATGGTGCCCGCCCAGAGGACGGGCACCAGGAATCAGCGGTTGGGGGAGAGGCCGAGTTGGAGGCCCTTGAGGCTGGTGGAGCGCTTGCTGAGGGTGGAGGCGATGTTGCGGAGTTCGGCCGCCGCGGGTGCGTCGGGCTCCGTCAGGACCAGCGGCTTGCCCTCGTCGCCGCCCTCGCGGAGCCGGAGGTCGATCGGGACCTGGCCCAGGAGCGGGACGCGGGCGCCCAGCGTGCGGGTGAGCGCGTCGGCGACCGTCTGGCCGCCGCCCTCCCCGAACACGGCGATGCGCTCGTCGCAGTGGGGGCACGGCAGCCAGGCCATGTTCTCGATGACGCCGGCGATCTGCTGGTGCGTCTGCGCGGCGATCGAGCCCGCCCGCTCGGCCACCTCGGCGGCGGCCATCTGCGGCGTCGTCACGACCAGGATCTCCGCCGTGGGCAGCCGCTGCGCCACCGAGATCGCGATGTCGCCCGTGCCCGGGGGCAGGTCGAGGAGGAGTACGTCGAGGTCGCCCCAGTAGACGTCGGCCAGGAACTGGTGGAGCGCCCGGTCGAGCATCGGCCCGCGCCAGACCACCGGCGTGTTGCCCTCCGGCTTGAACATCCCGACCGAGATGACCTTGATGTCGTGGGCCACCGGCGGCATGATCATGTCTTCGACCTTGGTGGGCCGCTCGGCGGCGCCCAGCATGCGCGGGATGCTGTGGCCGTAGATGTCGGCGTCGACGATGCCGACCTTCATGCCGTTGGAGGCCATCGCGGCGGCCAGGTTGACCGTCACGGACGACTTGCCGACCCCGCCCTTGCCGCTGGCCACCGCGAACACGCGGGTCAGCGAGCCCGGCTGGTTGAACGGGATCTCCTTCTCCGGCCCCCGGTTGCCTCGCAGCTTGGTCTGCAGCTGCTTGCGCTGCTCGGTGCTCATGACATCGAGCTCGATCTGGACGCCCGCAACGCCGTCGAGCTTGGCGACGGCGTTGGTGACGTCGCGGCGGATGGTGTCCTTCAGCGGACAGCCCGCCACGGTGAGGAAGATGCCCACGCGCACCACGCCGTCGGGAGCGATATCGATGCTCTTGACCATGTCGAGGTCCGTGATCGGGCGACGGATCTCGGGGTCGATGACGGTGCCTAGAGCTGCCGTCACCTGTTCCTGGGTAGGTGCCATCGAAGTCTCGGCACGAGGGAGTGCCGTCCCTCCTTTGTCGGTATATGTGTGACAGGCGCAGGACGCCAGTGAGGATGCCCCTCCATGGTATGAACGGGCGGCCTCGCTGAGTTAATCCGTGCTGTTAGATGTCTGTGCAACAACGTCCTAAGGTTACTCCGTGACTCTTCTGCGCGACGAGAGCCTGACCGCCGAGGAGCTGGCGGTCTGGCGGATGATGCAGCGCGCTCAGGTGCGCATCACCCGGCATCTGGAGACGGAGCTGCTCGTCGCCCACGACCTGCCGCTGGCCTCGTACGAGGTGCTCGTGCAACTGGCCGAGGCGCCGGAGCGGCGGCTGCGCATGAACGATCTCGCGGGCCGTGTCCTGCTCTCCCGCAGCGGCCTGACCAGGCTCATCGACCGGCTGCAGCGGGACGGGCTGGTGTCGCGGGAGGCCTGCGCGGACGACGCCCGCGGGCTGTTCGCCGTGCTGACGGACGCCGGCGCCGAGCGGCTGGCCGAGGCCACCCCGACCTACCTGCGCGGCGTCCGGACCCAGTTCCTCGACCTGCTGGGCGCGGAAGAGATCACCCGCGTCCGGGCGATGGTCGCCAAGCTGGACCTCAGCGACTCTCCTTGAGCTCCTCCGCGAGGCGTCCGAGCTCGGCGCGCAGGTAGTCGCGCGTGGCCAGCTCGTTCAGCGCCAGGCGCAGCCCCGCGATCTCGCGGGTCAGATACTCGATCTCGGCCTGGTTGCGTTCGGCGGTCTCGCGGTCCTGCTCGTACTGGATGCGGTCCCGGTCGCCCTGGCGGTTCTGGGCCAGCAGGATCAGCGGCGCGGCGTAGCTGGCCTGCAACGACAGCACCAGCGTCAGGAAGATGAACGGGTACGGGTCGAACTTGATGTTCGGCGGCGCGAACGCGTTCCAGATGACCCAGATCGCGACGACCACGGTCATGTAGACGATGAAGCGCGCCGTGCCGAGGAAACGGGCGATCTGCTCCGACAGGCGGCCGAACGCCTCCGGGTCGTAGTGCGGCCGCAGCGAGCGGCGCAGGGCCCGGGGCTCGTCAAGCCGTTCGGTCGTCATGATCGTCGGTCCCCTCACGCCAGTCCTCGGGCAGGATGTGATCGAGCACGTCGTCCACCGTCACCGCGCCGACGAGCCGCCCCAGCTCGTCCACGACCGGGGCGGCGACGAGGTTGTAGTTCGCCAGGTAGCGGGTGACCGCGCGCAGCGTGAAGTCCGGCCTGATCGGGTCGATCGACGGGTCGATCACGCCGCCGAGCAGCGTCGACGGCGGCTCGCGCAGCAGCCGCTGGAAGTGCGAGACGCCCAGGTACGTGCCCGTCGGCGTCTCGGTGGGCGGCCGGGCCACGTAGACCTGCGCCGCCACCGCGGGCGTGAGGTCCTGCTGCCTGATGTGGGCCAGCGCCTCGGCCACCGTGGCGGTGGGGGGCAGGATGACCGGTTCGTTGGTCATCACGCCGCCCGCGCTGGTCTCCGGGTAGGTCAGCAGGCGCCGCACGGGGGCGGCCTCGCCGGGCTCCATCAGGGCCAGCAGCTTGGCCGCCTGGTCCTCCGGGAGGTCGTGCAGCAGGTCGGCCGCGTCGTCGGGGCCCATCTCCTCCAGCACGTCGGCCGCCCGCTCGGGTTCCAGCGTGCCGAGGATGGAGATCTGGTCGTCGGGCGGAAGCTCTTCGAGCACGTCGGCGAGCCGCACGTCGTTCAGGGCGCGGGCGATCTCGATGCGTCGCTTGCTCGGCAGCTCGTGCAGCGCGCTGGCCATGTCGGCGGCCCGCAGTGACTCGAACGCGGAGATCAGCCCGGCCGCCCCCTGGTCCTTCTGCAGCCGGTCGAACCCGGAGACCTCTTCCCACGCGACGATCCGCGGGTCGCGCCGCCTGCCCTTGTAGAGGGCCACCTGGGTGATCTCCCAGTGGGACGGCTTGATCTCCTCCATGGCCACGTCGTAGACGGTCATGGGCTCACCCTTGTGCGTGACGCCCAGGTCCAGCATCTCGCCGATCACCAGCGTCTCGGTGGCGCGCTGCTCGAACCTGCGCATGTTGAGCCGCCCGGTGAAGACCACGGCCCCTGTCTCGATGCGGCGTACCCGGGTGATGGGCAGGAACACCCTGCGGCGCGGCTGCACCTCCACCACCAGGCCGTGCACGGTGGGCCGCAGGCCGATGCGCAGGCCGACCACCACGTCCCTGACCCGGCCGATCTGGTCGCCCGCGGGGTCGAAGACCGGGGTGCCCGGCAGGCGGGCCACGAAGATCTTCACGTGGCCAGGCTAACAGTGCCGCCCCATTGCGCCCCGCACGCCTCTCATGTCAGTATCAAACGTGCTTAACGGTGATTACTGCCCAGGTGGTGGGCGATGAGGTACGCGGGGCTCGGGCTGGCCTTCGTGTCCTCCTGGTGTTTCGCGTTCTCGGGTCCGATGGCCAAGTACCTGATCACCGCTGGACTGGCGCCGATCGAGGCCGTCTGGACGCGGATGGCGGGCGCGGGGCTGCTGCTGCTGGCCGTGCTGGCCGTGGTGAAGCCCAAGGCGCTGCGGATCCCCAGGTCCAGGCTGCCGTTCTTCGGGCTGTACGCGGTGATGGCGGTGGCCGGGGTGCAGTCGCTGTATTTCGTGGCGATCACGCGGCTGCCGGTGGGGATCGCGCTGCTGCTGGAGTTCATGGCGCCGGTGATGGTGGTGGCCTGGGTGCGGTTCGTACGGAAAGTACGGCTCGCGCGGGCGGCCTACATCGGGGCGGTCGTCGCGGTCCTGGGCCTCGGGATCGTGGTCGAGGCGTGGCAGGGGATGCGGCTGGACGCGCTGGGCCTGGTGCTCGGCCTGCTGGCCGGGGCGTGCTGCGCCGGATATTTCCTGATGAACGATAGCTTCGGCGACGACGTTGACCCGCTCGGCCTCATCGCCTGGGGGATGGCGGGGGCGGCCGTGGTGCTGATCCCGTTCGCCCGGCCGTGGGACATTCCGTGGGCGGCCTTCACGGCCACCGTCGCGCCGGAGGGCGGCCGGACGCTGCCGGTGCTGGGCGCGTACCTGTGGATGGTGCTGGTCGCGACCGTGATCGCGTACATCCTGGGTGTGAACGCCGTGCGGCGGCTGTCGGCCGCGGTGGGGGCCACGGTCGCCTCGCTCGAGGTCATCGGCGGCGCGGTGGTGGCCTGGGCCCTGGTCGGTGAGACGCTGGGCGTCTTCCAGATCGTGGGCGGCCTGCTCGTGCTGTCCGGCGCGCTGCTCGCCCAGACCGCCACGGCGAGTCCCTCGCCGTCACCGGCGGCGGAGGTCGAGGCGGAGCCCGTCGCCGTCAGAGGCTGACGACCCTCAAGGCCCGTCGCCGTCAGAGGCTGACCCTCGAGGCGCGGCCAGGAGGTGGCCTCGTCAGCGGCGGTCGGGGGTGAGGCGCAGGACCGTGGAGTCGCGGGACCAGCGCTCGGTGAGGTGCTCGCTGTCGAGGGCGTTGAGCCGCTCCTTGGCCAGCGCGGCCACGGCGTCGGCGGCTGCGGCCTGGTCGACGACCGCGACCGCGGCCTCGAACTCCACCAGCCTGGCGCCGTTGTCCTTGCTGCGCAGCGTGACGTGGACCCGGTCGAGCGCGTCGAGGCCGGGCAGCGCCTGCTCCTCGCCGCCCGTCACCAGGTAGATCGCGCCGTCGTGCCAGGTGTGCCAGGCCAGGCGGGGGCGGTCGAGGGTGAGCCAGAGGATGCCGGACTTCTTGGCGCCCTCCTCGATGGCCGCGGTGTCGTCGCTCACAGCTTCGACTGTAGTCCGTTCAGCGCGAGGACCCGAGCCGCTCCGAGGCGAAGAGCCGATCTCCCAGGTTTCCCGCGAGATCGAGGCCCGCATGGGAGCGACCCGGCCGGGCCAGTAGCGTGTGCGCATGCGCTCACGCCGTTCCGTGCTCGCCGTGCCAGGCAGCAACCCCAGGTTCCTGGAGAAGGCCCAGACCCTGCCCGTCGACGAGGTCTTCCTCGACCTCGAGGACGCCGTCGCGCCGCTGGCCAAGGAGGAGGCGCGCAAGAACATCGTGACCGCGCTCCGCGAGGGCGACTGGTCCGGCAAGACGCGCGTGGTCAGGGTCAACGACCTCACGACGCACTGGACGTACCGGGACGTGATCGAGGTCGTCGAGGGGGCGGGGGAGTTCCTCGACTGCCTGATCCTGCCCAAGGTGCAGGACCCGACCGAGGTCGTCTGGCTCGACACGCTGCTCACCCAGATCGAGAAGACCATGGGGTACGAGGTGGGCCGCATCGGCATCGAGGCGCAGATCGAGAACGCCCGCGGCCTGGTGAACGCCGACGCCATCGCCGGCTCGTCCAAGCGCCTGGAGGCGCTCGTCTTCGGGCCGGCGGACTTCATGGCGTCGATCAACATGCGTACGCTCGTCGTCGGCGAGCAGCCGCCCGGCTACGTCGAGGGCGACGCCTACCACTACATCCTCATGCGGCTGCTCATGGCGGCCAGGATGCACGACCTGCAGGTCATCGACGGGCCCTACCTGCAGATCAAGGACGTCGAGGGCTTCAAACGGGCCGCCAGGAGGTCGGCGGCGCTCGGGTTCGACGGGAAGTGGGTGCTGCATCCCGCCCAGGTGGACGCGGCCAACGAGGTCTTCTCGCCGTCGCAGGACGACTATGACCACGCCGAGCTCATCCTGGAGGCGTACGAGTACTACACCTCGGTCGAGAAGCGCGGCGCGGCCATGCTGGGCGACGAGATGATCGACGAGGCCTCGCGCAAGATGGCGCTCGTCGTGGCGGCCAAGGGGCGGGCCGCCGGGCTGAGGCGTACGAAGAGCTTCACACCTTGATGCCGATGGCGGTGAAGAACCAGAACGACGACGTCAGCCAGAGCCCGATCAGCGCGGTGAACGCCAGCCCGCCGAGCACCGGCAGCGTCCAGCCGGGCGCGTCGTGCTTGGGCAGGGCCAGCATCTTCGCCGTGAACACGCCGTAGAAGAAGCAGCCGAGCAGCGAGTGCGCGAGCACCCGCGGCACGTCGTACTGCAGGCCCAGGGCGTAGAGGCAGTGGAAGGCGACGGGGATCGTGAGCAGGAACGCGATCCGCCCCGACCAGCGGTGCACGCCGGGCGGGATCGTGACCCCGAGCCTGCCCCACATCGACAGGGCCGAGACGACCTGCACGATCGCGAGCACGAACGCCCCCGTCGTCAGCCACGCCTTCATCGGCAGCGCGCCGGAGAACCCGGCCACACCCACGGCGAACCCGGTGGGCGTGTGCACGCGCCCGTAGACGCCGAGCGCGAGCGCCGCCAGGCCGCCGGCCAGCAGCGGAACGAGGAGCGGGGTCAGGCCGCGGGACTGCTGGGGTACGGCGGTCATTGCATCTCCTCGATGAAGCCGTCCACGTCCTCAGGCTGGATCGTGGTGTCGCCGACGGTCACGGGCGCTGTGGGCCGGTCGTCCCGCAGCTGGGGGATCGGCACCTGCGTGTCGCCCTCGAACGCGGCGCCGACCTGGGTGTAGCCGCCTCCCGGGTTCTTCAGCACGATCCAGCCGGCCCGGAGCTTGGCGCCCCTGACGAGCGCGGTGGCGCGGTAGAGGCCCGACGGCTTGACCACCGTGGGCGCGACGAAGGTCCACTTCTTGCCGCCGACCGCGACCGAGCCCCTGGCCCGGCCGCCGCCCAGCTCGGCGGTGACCTTGGCGCTGCCGAGGCCGGTCAGCCGCAGCTCGCCGTCGGACTCGCTGCCCTTGAACCAGGCCTCGGCCTTGCCGTCGCAGAAGTAGCCGACGGCCTTGCCGTCTCTGATCGAGATCGCGATGAGGCCGCCGTTGCCCTTGACGTAGCCTCCGTAGTCCGCCTTCGCGATCTTCTTCGGTTCTGTTCGCTGAGGCGAGGGCGTGGCGTCCGCCTCGGCCTCCGATGAGCGTGACGGGGCCGCGGTGCTCTCGCCCGCCGACGGTGCCTCCGCGGCGGTGTTGGCGGCCTCGTCGTTGGCCGCCGGTGTCGCGGTGACGCTGGCGACACCCAGCCCCACGGCGAGCACTGCTCCCGCCGCGAGGGTGATGACAGGTCCCAGCCTTGACATGGACTGCTCCCAGGGTCGAAATGCCGTACGTCTCCGAGCATCCGCCTAAATCGGTGGGCCGTCTGTGAACTATTGCGCATCGCGCGGACAGAATGGATAGATGCAGGAGAATCCAGGGCACCAGCCGCCCGTTTACGGCATGCAGCCGCCGGTTCACCCGTATCAGCCGCCACCCTGGTTCCTGCCGACGCCCATCGGTGCGAGCTACGACCACCTGGCGCGGAATGCCGCGACCCGGCCGTGGCGCACGATCGTGGGCACGCTGGTCGTCGCCACCGGGTTCGTCGTGATCGGCGCGGTGGTGGTGTGGGCCGGCCTTCTGATGGCGCTGCTCCTCGGGATCCCCGCGCCGCTGGAGGCCGAGGGGCAACTGTTCGGCGATCCGGTGTTCTCGCTGGTCGTGGTGTTGCTGTCGCTCGCGCCCGTGCTGCCCCTCGTGTACGGCACCGCGGCGCTCGTCCAGCGCAGGCGCCCCGGCACGCTCTCGTCCGTGGCCGGGCGGCTGCGCTGGCGCTGGCTGCTGACCTGCGCGGGCCTGGCGGTGCTGGCCCTGCTGCTGGGGCAGGGCGCGCAGGCGCTCGCGCTGACGGCGGCCGGCGAGGACGCCGACCTGTTCGGCTGGGGCGGATGGTCGGGGTTCCTGCCCGCGCTCGTCGTGATCGTGCTGCTGGTGCCGTTCCAGGCGGCCGCCGAGGAGTACGTCTTCCGCGGCTGGTTCGTGCAGGCCGTCGGGGCGCACATACGGAATCCGGCCTGGTCCATCGTGCTCGGTTCCGCGCTGTTCATGTCGTTGCACGGGTATTCGTGGGCGGGGCTCGTGGACGTGTTCGGGTTCGGGGTCGTGATGGGCTTTCTCACGGTGCGCACCGGAGGGCTGGAGTCGGCGATCTCGCTGCACGTGCTGAACAACCTGCTGGCCTTCGGGCAGGCCGCCGCGGCCGGGCATCTGGCCGACGCGCTGGACCAGGGGAAGGTGCCGGTGCCCTGGCAGGCGTTGTCCGGAACGGTGGTGCAGCTCGGGGTGTATGCGTTTGGTGTGTTGTATCTAGCCAAAAAACAGTCAATTAATACTATCTCGGAATAAATCGGTCCTGGGGTGCCGGGAATCTCGCTAGAGAGGTCTCGCTATTCCGGCTGAGTCATGCTGGTCTGGTCCTGTGGAACGGACCAGCGTCCTCGTTCCACCCGTACGACGTTCGACCCCATAGGAGGTAGGGCGCGTGGCCTCCGGCCCCAGCGAACCGCCACGGCGACCGCCGGAAGACGACGAACCTCGTCCCGAGGGCGCCTCTGAACCGCATTCCTCCGAAGAGCCGAGGATCAGCCATTCGCCGCCGGGTCCCACCGACGATCGGGCCAGGGGTTTACCGCTGAACTCGCCCTGGGGCATGCCGCCGTTCGCCGCCCCCATCCCGGACGACGAGGCGCAGGAGCCGCCCAAGGGGCGCCGGCCGTACAGCTCGCCGACGGCCGAGCCCGAGGTCGAGCCGCGCCGCCGCCCCCGCCGCGTCGTCAACCGCCCGGACAAGCTCGTCGCGGGCACCCCGCTCCATCCGCCGCAGGAGTCGCCCGAACGGCCCGAGCCGGACGCGGAGCCCGCCCCCGAGCGGTCGTCCCGGCCCGCGCCGCCGTACCGGCTGGTCTATCCCGTCCCGGAACGCGCCGAGGCTCCCGCGCCCGCGGAGGAGCCGACGGGGTACGACGAGACCCCAGAGGTCCCGGAAGTCCCCGAGGCCCCGGAGCAGGACGGCGAGCCCGAGGTGCGGCGCGTCGGGCGCCCGCCGGCGGGCCGCCCCACGAGGCCGGACCTCCTCGTCGCCACCGACGGGGCGCGCCAGGGGTCGAGCGGCCGGCACCACAGAGGCCCGGCACCCTCCGCCATGCGCAGGTCCAGCCCCGTACGCCGCCGCAACAGGTCCACCCCCGTCGCCCTGACCCTGGCCGTGGCGATCCTGGTGGCCGCCGGCGTGCTCGTGTGGCAGTGGACCTCGGACGAGGCCCCAGGGCTGCGGCTGGAGGCGGGCACGGGACGCTCGGGGGACGAGCTGTTCACCGTGCCGGCCGCAGGCGAGGGCGCCAACCAGAAGCTCAACGACATGACGTCCGTGGGCCGCGCGGTCGTGGCGGTCGGCAGCGACACGACGAGCCCGACCCCGCGCCCGCTCTTCCTGTTCTCGCCGGACGGAGGCAAGACCTGGCAGCTCGGCCAGGTGAACGGCGCCTCCACCCCCACGGTCCAGCGGGTCGTCGGAGGAGGCGGGCGCTGGCTGGCCAGCGGCGGCGACGGCGTGTCCGGCGAACGCGGCCTGTGGACCAGCACCGACGGGTTCAGCTGGACGGCCGTGGAGGCGGCGGGCCTGGCCGCGTTCAGGGCCGGTGACCAGATCAACGACATCGCCAGGACCGCCTCCGGTTTCGTGGCCGTGGGACGCGCGACGGGAGACGACGGCGGTTCGGGCCCCGCGGCCTGGCGCTCCGCCGACGGCCGGACCTGGGAGCGGGTGGAGACCCGGGAGCTGGAGGTACGCGAGATCAAGGCGGTGGTCGCCAAGGGCGACACAGTTGTCGCCATCGGAGACCCCGCGGTCGGCGAGGGATCGCGGGTGCTCCGATCGGCGGACGGCGGGCGGGACTGGCAGGCGACCGCGTTCCAGCTGCCCGAGGCCGCGCCGCACACCGGGATGGTGGCCGTGTCGCCCAAGAGGTTCGTGCTGGTGCCGACGCGCTTCCCCACGTTCACCGGTGACCTGCGCGTCTACTGCTCGCCGACCGGGGCGCAGTGGTCGCAGTGCGGCTCCATCGGCGGCCTGAGCGGCGAGAGCACGGGCGTGGAGACGTTGATCTCCTACCCGTCGGGCATCGCGGCGATCACGCAGGCCGGCCTGGGCCGCTACTCGGTGCTGACCAGCGCCGACGGGCGCTCGTGGAGCAAGCGGACCGACCTCGGCAACCTGCCGGGCGCGACGCTGCGCGGGTTCACGATCGCCGACGGCGGCACCCTGTTCGCCGGCGGCGACCAGGCGGTGTCCGACGTCGACAACCAGCTCGTGCTCATGGCCGCGCCCCCGCGCGACGGCGCCTCGCGCGTCCAGCTCGGCCAGGTCGAGGGCCTGACCAGGATCGCCCGCGAGACCAACGCGCTGGCCAGCTTCGCCGGCCGGTACGTCGCCGTCGGCTCGGCCTCCGGCGACGCGGGCCTGTGGACGATCAGGGACTGGGTGAGCTGGAAGTCCATGAGCCTCGGCGGCCCGGGCAAGCAGACGCTGGAGGACGTGGCGCACGGCAGCCGCGGCTGGCTGGCCGTCGGCTCGACCGAGACGAACGTGGCCCTCACCGACCCGCTCCTCGTCACCTCCGCCGACGGGGAGAGCTGGAAGAAGGTGAACGTCACCGGCGACCTGGCCCGCGACCCGAACGCCCCCTCCCTGGAGACCCACGTCGTGACGGCCGGCAAGGAGGGCTACGTGCTGGCCGGCGAGGCCAAGGACCAGATGGGCGCGACGAGCGCCGCCATGTGGTTCACCCCTGATCTGCGCAAGTTCACCAGGTCGAAGAAGTTGCCGCAGGGCGGCTCCGGGGTGCGGATCTACGACGCCGTCGCCACCGGGGACGGCGGTTACGTGGCCGTGGGCGGCTCGGGCGGGGCCGACCAGGAGAGCAGCGTGGTCTGGCACTCCTCGGACGGCGTGAACTGGAGCGCGCGCAAGCGCGTGGTCCCGCCGGACGCCACGTCGGCCGGGCTACGACGGGTCACGACTTATCAGGACAAGCTAGTGGCCGTTGGCACGGCCGTGTCGGGAGGTTCGCGGCGTGCCTTCGCGGCGGTCTCGGACGACGACGGCTCGACCTGGCAGACGGCCTGGCTGCCCGCGGACCAGGCGGCGGCGGTGTACGACCTGGCTGCGGCGGACGAGGGGCTGGTGGCCGTGGGCTGGCACGGCGTACCGGGAGAGGGCGACAGCGCGGCCTGGACCTCGCAGGACGGCCTGTCGTGGAACCGCATGGCCCTGACCAAGGACCGGCTGGCCGGCCAGGGGGCGCAGTGGCTGACGGCGGTGGCCGTGTCGGGCTCGGAGGTCGTGGCGCTCGGGCGGTCCACCACGTACAACGCCGACCACCTGATCCTCTGGACCTCCAGCCTCACCTCGAACCGGTAGGACCGAGCGGCGCCGCTTCAGGCGCCACTCCAGCCGGGGCCGGGCGGATGGGGCCGTGTCAGCGGGGCAGCACGCCCCAGTCGGTCAGCGACTCCAGGAGGCCGGCGGCGAGCGGCAGCCGCGCCAGCTCGTCCGTGCCGCACCAGCGCACGTCGTCGGCGTCGTCCCCGGCCACGGGCACGCCTCCCGTCACGGTGGCGAGGTAGTCGCGGATCACATACGTGGCCCCGCCGAGGCCGGGGCGGTCCACCGTGCCCGCCAGACGGCCCACCTCCACGCGCAGCCCGGTCTCCTCCAGCACCTCGCGCCGCACGCCGTCGGCGTCCGTCTCCCCGGCCTCCAGGCGGCCACCAGGGATGGACCACAGCCCCTCGCCCGGCGGATGTCCCCGCTGGATAAGAAGCAACCGGTCAGAGGAGTCGAAAATAATCGCGCCGACACAATTTACGCGCACATGACCAAGATTACGACGGGACAACGGGAAGCGGCCTTGACGGGCCGGTGCCGGAGAAAGCACCGTGGGTAGTTGTGAGAGCGGCTCCAACCTGTCCACGGTGCTTTGGCCCGCTTCACGGGCCGAGTGCGTGGTCGAGCGCCTACCGATGCGACGCGCACGGTGATGTCCTGCCCTACCAGCCTCCGTGGCCGCCGACCGGTTCGGCGCTGGAGGCCATCCGGAAGAGCGCCGTGGTGCCCGTGTGGCTGCCGTGGCCGTTGCCCGCCGGCTGGCTGGTGACCGGCTTCGGAGAGGTCGGTGACGAGCGCACCGGCGCCCGGGCCAGCGTGGTGGCGCTGACGGGGCCGTCGCTGACGGAAGGCCCCGCCGACCTGCTCGTCATCGCGGAGGAGCCGGGCATCGGGCTCGGCGCGGCGTTCGCCGGGCTGGACGGCCCCGACCCCGGCGAGGGGTTCGACTCGGGGCCGCCGAACGCCAAGATCGGCGTGCTCGGGCATCCCACCGCGCTGTGGTGCGTGGACGGCGCCGACGACCGGGCCGTCTACGCGGGCGAGGCGCTCGGCAACTGGCTGTGGGCCATCGCGTGGCCGGCCGACGCCGGCTGCATGATCGCGCTCGCCGAGCTGTCGTTGCTCGACGTCCGCGATCACGAGCTCGACGTGCCGTTCGGTGCCTTCTCGCCCCGGCTCGAGGATTAGGCGCGCTTTCACGCTCCTGATTCGCGCTCTGATGCAGACGGGCTAGAGTTCGGAGGCGTGACAGCGCGTATCGAGCGAGTGGTGACCGAGGGCGTCGTCGACATCGACGGCACCGAGCACAAGGTCGAGAACAACACCTGGATCATCGGTGACGACGACGAAGTCATCGTCATCGACGCGGCGCGTGACGCCGAGAAGATCCTTGAGCAGGTGGGCGAGCGGGAAGTGCTGGCCGTCATCTGCACGGCGGGCCTGCCCGACCACGTCTCCGCGGCCATCGAGGTGGCCAGCCGGGACGAGGCCGTGGTCGCCCTGCACCCCAAGGACAAGCCGCTGTGGCGGGAGACCTGGCGGGAGACCTGGCCCGACATCGACATGGAGGACGACGGCATCTTCGGTGTGGCCGACGTCCAGCTCGACGTCATGGAGACGCCCGGCATCTCACCCGGCGGAGTGTCGCTCTACTGCGAGGGCCTCGGGGCCGTCTTCACCGGCAAGGCTTTGCAGGCCGACGGGCCCGGCAAGCTGGGCGGCGAATACCCCGCCCTGCCCGACCAGCTGACCTCGATCGGCGGGCGGCTGTTCACGCTGCCGGCCGAGACGCGGGTGCTGGCCGCCCACGGTGACGAGGTCACGATCGGCGACCTCGAGCCGCACTTCGACGACTGGGTGTCGGGCTCGCTGACCCGTACGGAAAGCGCCGACGACGGCCCCCTGACCGACGGGACCAAGCTCTCCGGGATCAAGCTCGACCCCGACGACGAGTGAGGCGAGGGAAGGCGGCGGCTCCGGAGCGACCGAGCCGCCTCCACGGAGTGGAGGCCATGAACACGCTCAGGAGCGCCTTCACGAGGTGGAGGCCATGAGCGCGGCTCAGGGGCAGCTTCCGCTGGACGGGATGCCGCGGCGGCTCTACTCGTGCACGCCCTCGCGGTTGAACGCGTGGCTCGACTGCCGCCGCCGCTACCGGTTCAGCTACCTGGACCGGCCGCAGCCGTCCAAGGGCCCCGCGTGGGCGCACAACAGCGTCGGGGCGAGCGTGCACAACGCGCTGGCGGGGTGGTGGCGGGAGCCGTACGACCGCAGGACCCCGCTGACGGCCGCCATCCTGGTCACGAACGGGTGGATCGCCGAGGGGTTCAGGGACGTCGAGCAGTCGGCCCACTGGCTGGGCCGGGCCCGCGACCTCGTCTCCGGATACGTCGCGACCTTAGATCCCGGCGACGATCCGGTGGGCGTCGAGCGCATGGTCGCGACCCGTACCAAGGTGATGGCCCTCTCCGGCCGCATCGACCGGCTCGACCGGCGCGGTGACGAGCTGGTCGTGGTCGACTACAAGACCGGCCGCCGGCCGCTCACCGAGGACGACGCCCGCTCGTCCCTCGCTCTGGCCGTGTACGCGGTCGCGGCCTCCACGATGATGCGCACGCCCTGCCGTACGGTCGAGCTCCACCACCTGCCGACCGGCGAGATCCTGGAGTGGCGGCACACCGAGGAGTCGCTGGCCCGCCACATCCGGCGCGCCGAGGACGTCGCCACGGAGGCGTCGGCGGCCGACGAGCGCTACCGCGCGCTCGTGCCCGCGCCCGCCAAGAAGGGTTCCGCCGCTTCGCGCACCGCTTCGGGAGAGCGGCCGTCCGTCGGGCCGGCGGCGGTGCCGGACGAGATCGACGAGCTGTTCGCGCCGAGCCCCGGCCCGATCTGCTCCTGGTGCGACTTCCGCCGCCACTGCCCGGAGGGCCGGTCGGCGGCCCCCGACCGCAACGCGTGGGACGGCCTCGCCGAGTGACCCGCCTGCCGGGGCGAGCGGCGGAGGGGACCGCTCGCCTCGGCTGATGGCATTTGCCGAGGGATGCCCAGTTTCCCGCAGAGAACAGTGGTAATGACGGGAAAGTGGCACCTATCGGGCGGTTACCCGCGGCAGTGGCGCTGGGCACACTCTTCAACCCCCTGAACTCGTCCATGATCGCCGTGGCCCTGGCCAGCATCGAGGCCGAGTTCCACGTGGGCATCGCGGCCGTGACGTGGCTGGCCGCCGGGTTCTACCTGGCCGGCATCCTCGTCCCGCCCGTGATGGGCACGCTGGCCGACAGGCTGGGCCCGAGGCTGGTGTTCTGCGCCGGGCTGGTGACGATGGCCGTCACGGGCGTGCTGGCCGCGCTGGCCCCCTCGTACCCGGCGCTGGTCGGGATCAGGATGCTGCAGGCGTTCGGGAGCTGCGCGACGATGCCCGCCGGGATGGCGATCGTGCAGGCCGTGATGCCGGGCGAGGACGGGAGGCCGCCGCCGCGCGTGATCGCGACGATCTCCATGGTGCTCACCGCCAGCGCCGCCGCCGGTCCGGTGCTCGGCGGGTTCCTGGTCTCGTTGTGGGGCTGGCGGGCGATCTTCCTGGTCAACGTCCCGCTCGCGGCGGTCGCGCTCACCGCGGCGCTGCGCTGGCTGCCCAAGGTCCGCGTGGACGGCGCCAAACACGCCCTGCTGCCCCGGCTGAGGCCCGGGCTGCTGGCCACGTGCGGCCAGTTCGCCCTGGTCAACGTGGTGTTCTACTCGGCGTTCTTCGTGGTGCCGCTGTGGGCGCAGCGCTCGGCGGGACTGCCCGCCCACATCGCAGGCCTGCTGGTGCTCCCCATGGCCGGGCTGGCGATCGTCATGACGCCGGTCGCGGTGGCGCTGGCCGCGCGGGCGGGGATGCGGACCGTGCTGGTGGCCAGCTCGGCGCTGCTGCTCGCCGGCTCCTGCCTGGTCCCCGCCGTCGGCCCCGTCTGGCTGGTGCTGGTGGCGGCGGGGCTGCTGGGGGTGGCGTCGGCGCTCAGCCAGTTCGGGCTCAACTCGCTGGTCTTCGTGCACGCGGACAGGAGCGAGACCGGGGTCGCCGTGGGGTTCTTCCAGTCGTCCAGGTACGTGGGCGCCGCGACCGCGTCCACCCTGCTCGGCGTGCTGTTCGACGGCGGGGGCATGGGCCGCAGCGGATGGACGATGGCCGCCGTGTCGGCGGTCGTGCTGGTGGGCGGCGCGCTCCTGCCGGTCAGGCGGCCGGCTCCCGCGGCCACCGGCGGGGATCGGTCAGGCCCTTGAGCCCCTTGCTCACGTCGTACCCGGCCGCGCCGAGACGCTCCCTGGCGGCCCGCAGCATCTCCCTAGTGGCCGGCATGAACGCGTGGTCGTGCACCGGCTCCGGCAGCGAGTTCATCCCCAGCCTGAACGCCTTCAGCGCGGCCGTGACCGTCGCGCGCGGCACCTCCGGCAGCGCCCCGTACATCCGCATGGCCCAGTCCGGCAGCGTGTAGTAGCACAGCGCGCCGAACGGGAAGTAGGCGGGCTTGCCCGCCGACAGGAGCCTGAGCTCCTGCGGCAGCCTCGGCCACATCAGGAAGCGCACGGTCGAGGCCGCCTCCTCCGTGACGCGCAGGCCGGCGCGCGCCTGCTTGAAGTAGGCGTCCATCTCCGCGCACGAGCCGGGCACGTCCTCGGGGTGCAGGCCGACGTACGCGGCGCTCTTGCGCTGCTCGTACAGGTAGCGGTCGGCCTGGCGCTCGGTGAGGCGCAGCCCGCCGCGCCTGGCCACCTCCAGGTACGACGACACCTCCGCGCAGTGCACCCACAGCAGCAGCTCGGGATCGTCCACCCGATGGGTCCGGCCGGTGTCGGGGTCGTGGATGCGCAGCGCCTTGTGGATGCCGCGCACCCGCCTGCCGATCTCGTCGGCCTGCTCCGGGCTGCCGAACGTCACCCGCCCCACGAAGTCCGCCGTGCGGCGCAGCCGCCCGAACGGGTCCTCCTGGAAGTTGGAGTTCTGCCAGACACCGCGCATGGCCAGCGGGTGCAGCGCCTGCAGCATGAGTCCGCGCACGCCGCCCACCCACATCGACCGGTCGAGATGCACCCGCCACGTCGCGCTCTGCGGCGGCTGCGCGACGATGTCCTCGATGTTCGCCATAGTAAGTAAAGAATTACATGGCATTGGACCTGGTGTCCAAATAGTGTTTCTCGGCCGCGTTCCAGAACCTCACCAGCGCCGCCGCCGTCGTCTCCGGCGCCTCGACGGCGGGCGAGTGGACGGCGCCGGGCACGACCACGGACTCGGCCCCGAGCCTGGCCGCCATCTCCGACTGCGCGTCGGGCGGCCACCCGTCGTCGTGCTCGCCGTACAGCACCAGCGTGGGCACCTCGATCTGGCGCAGCTCGTCGGTGCGGTCGTGCATGCCCAGCACCTGCTCGGCCATGCACGCCAGCGCGGTCGGCGAGTTGGTGAGCAGGCGCTTGCGCAGGAAGGCCAGGATCTCGTCGGACACGTCGTTGGACAGCGCCTCGGGCTCCAGCCGGTGGTGCCACACGTGCTCCAGGCCGAACGCCTGGACCTCTTCCATGATCTTGCGGCCGTTGACCGCCCGCTTGCCCTCGATGCCCGAGGGCCCGGACCCCATCAGCGTGAACGACGCGAACCTCGTGCGCCCGTCGATCACCGCCTCCCTGGCCACCAGGCCGCCGAAGGAGTGGCCCACCAGGTGAACGGGGTCGCCGCCGCCGATGATCTGGGCGAGCGCGTCGACGTCGGCGCCGAGCGCGGGGCAGGTGTAGGCGGCGGGGTCGTCGGGGCCCGGTGTCTCGTACTGGCCGCGCAGATCGACGGCGATCACTCTGCGTCCCGAGTGGGCCAGGGTCATCAGCACCGCGAGGAAGTCCTCCTTGCTGCCTGTCAGGCCGGGGACCAGGAGGGCGGGCCAGCGCTCAATCACACCACTGACCGGGAGGGCCTCCAGGACCGCGAACGTGCCCTGTGGCGTTTCGATCTTCTGTGGTGCGACGCCAGGAGGCAGATCGAGGAATCGCGGCGTACTCACGTGGGGCAACAATACCCAGAGGTCAGCGGCTCGACACCGTCATGGGCATCACGCAGGGCAAATGCGGCTCCTTGCCGGAATCCCCCCGGACGCGCCCAGAGGGCCCCAGGAGGGTCCGCGGGCCTCTTACCCAGAAAGGCGCGCACCCGATGCGGGTGCGCGCCT
>NZ_JBSFTC010000063.1:0-45932 GCF_053590415.1 Nonomuraea sp. NPDC003201 | reverse complement strand
GCCCGCGGCGGCCCGCGGCGGCCCGCGGCGGTCAGCCCGCCAGGCCGCGGATCCACGTGTAGACGTCGAGGACGCCGAGCGCCAGCGGGAAGAGCGCGATCAGCAGGATGACGTCCACGATCTCGCCCGCGCGCCCCCAGAACGGCGAGAGCCGCCCGGACGGCAGCCACAGGCCGAGCCCGACGACCAGCATCGCCAGCCAGAGCACGCCCATCACGACGGCCGCGGCGGCCACCGTGCCCGCGCCCGCGCTCAGCTCGATCCCCACCGCGATCAGCCCGGCCAGGCCGGTGCCCAGCAGCCAGAGCCGCTGGCCGAGGCCGTGGAAGACGCGCGCGCGCAGCAGCAGCACCAGCGAGAGCACGACGGTCATCGAGACCGCCATCCAGGTCGGCGTGGTGACCAGGAAGGCGATCGCGCCGATGGCGGTGAGCACGATGCCGACGACCATGCCGGTCGCGTACCGGCGGGCCTGCGCGGTGCGGGCCAGGACACCCTCGCTGTCCAGCCGCTGGTTGTCGGCCCGCAGCTCCTCGGCGTTGGTGGGCAGGGCCGGCAGCGGCACCCTGGCGATCCTGAACGACAGCGTGGGGATCAGCGGGCTGAACGCGATCAGGATCGTCACCGTCATCGCCGCCACGCCGGCCGCGGGCAGGGCGAACACCATGACCGTGGCGGCCGCCAGTGCCCCTGCCACGGTCGCGATGGCCGTACCGAGGAAACCCGCGACTCCGTCGGCCACCACGGTGCCGCCGACGGTGGCCACCAGTGCGGTGCAGGTCAGCGCGGCCAGCAGGTGCGGGGCGCCGAGCCCGGCCAGGGTGGAGCCGCTGACCAGGCCGTACAGGCCGGCCAGGAACGCGTACGGCAGCGCCGCGTAGCCGATCAGAGCGCCCGCGGAGGAGTCGCCGACGGCCCTGGACAGGGCCGCGCTGACGCCGATCAGCAGCAGCGCGAGCATGCCCGCGACCACCGTCACGCCCAGCGGCGCGCTCCCGGACAGCATCAGCGCGGGAGCGCCGAGCGCGAGCATGATGGCGGCGGCGCCCGCGCCCATGGCCCGGGTGTGGCGGGCCTCCCACTTGCCCGAGCTGTCCTTGACGCCCGTGGCGACCACGTCGGCCACGTCGTCGAAGAGCGCGGGCGGCAGCGTGAGCTCGCGCGGCCGCAGGTAGAGCAGTTCGCCGTCCAGCACGCCCAGGGACGCGAGCGTCTGCCCGAGGTCGAACGGCGCGCCTCCGAGCCGCTGGAGCACCCAGCCGGGCGGCCCGGCCGCGTCGCCGCCGACCTCGCCGACCGCGCGCAGCAGGCCGGGCAGCACGTGCGGGAGCGGGATGTCGGCAGGCAGCGCCAGATCGACGCGGCGGCGCGGGGCCACGATCGTGACGTGGCACAACGGCGCCACCGGCGCGCGCATCTGCGGCTGAGCGCCTGGGTGCGTCGGCGGCAGCCCGGGCGGCCCGGGCGGCATCGGCCGCATGGGCTGCATCGGCTGGTGGGCGAGCGAGGTCACGGCCACTCCAGGTCTGGCTGACGAAATCCGACATGCCGAACATATAGGGATGGCACGTCTGGTAAGAAAGTGTTCCATGTGACAGGAGGGTTGTCCCGTCAGTGAGCATTGTTGTTGTTCGGCGTCCCGAACGCCGTCCCAGCCCCCAGCCACCGCGTGGGGAGATCCTGCTGGAGTCCCCGCCGGAGATCCCCGAGGTGCAGCCCGCCGGTATGACCGGCGTCCTCATGTACGTCCCCATGCTGGCAGGCGGGGCGGCCATGGGGCTGATGTTCACCGCGGGCGGCAACGCCAACCCCATCATGTACGTGGCCAGCGGCCTGTTCGCGGTCTCGATGCTGGGCATGACGGTCGGCCAGTTCGGCCGCAACGCGGGCGAGCGCAAGAACCGCCTCAACGGCCTGCGCCGCGACTACTTCCGCTACCTCTCCCAGATCCGCAAGAGGGTCCGCAAGGCCGCCGTCCAGCAGCGCGAGGCACTGGAGTGGAGCGGCCCAGCCCCCGAAGCGCTCTGGTGGGTGGCCATGGGGCCGCGCCTGTGGGAGCGCAGGCCCCGCGACGACGACTTCGGCACGGTACGCCTCGGCACCGGCGTGCAGAAGCTGGCCGTGCAGCTCATCCCGCCCGACTCCAAGCCGGTCGAGGACCTCGACGCGCTGACGGCAGGCGCGCTGCGCAGGTTCGTACGGGCCCACTCCACGGTGTCCGAGCTGCCCGTGGCGGTGGCGCTCAACTCTTTCGCCCGGATCCACCTCAGCGGGGATCCGCGGGCCGTACGCGGCCTCGTACGGGCGATCATCGCCCAGCTCGTCACCTTCCACTCCCCCGACGACATGCGGGTCCTGGTGTGCGCCGGCAAGGAGTCGATGCCCCACTGGGACTGGGTCAAGTGGCTCCCGCACGCGCTGCACCCCGAGGAGATGGACGCGGCCGGTCAGGTGCGGCTGATGGGTGAGAACATGTCCCAGCTCGACCAGCTCGTGGGCGACGAGCTGAAGGAGCGGGCCAGGTTCCGTCCGGGCACGGCGTCGGACGCGCTGCCGTACCACGTGGTGATCGTGGACGGCGGGCACGTGCCGCACGACTCCCAGCTCGGCAGCGACGCCATCCAGGGCGTCACGGTGATCGACCTGTCGGAGGTGACGGGGCCGGTCGAGGAGGCCAGCATGTTGCGGCTGGAGATCCAGCCCGACGGGTTCCACATGGTGAAGATCGACCACGCGGGCAAGCGGTCCACGACCCGGCTGGGCGACCCCGACAAGCTGGACTACGCGCGCGCGGAGGGCCTGGCCAGGCAGCTCGCGCCGCTGCGGGCCTCGGCGGGCTCCGGCGGCGAGTCGCAGGACCTGCTCGGCACCAACACCACGCTGACCGAGCTGCTCGGCGTGGGCGACCCGGGCCGGCTCTCGCCCGCGGTCACCTGGCAGCCCAGGGCGGGCCGCAACCGGCTGCGCGTGCCCATCGGCATGGGCGGCGACGGCCGGGTGGTCGAGCTGGACATCAAGGAGTCCGCGCAGGGCGGGATGGGCCCGCACGGCCTGGTCATCGGCGCGACCGGCTCCGGCAAGTCGGAGCTGCTGCGCACGCTCGTACTGGGCCTGGCGATCACCCACTCCTCCGAGATCCTCAACTTCGTCCTGGTCGACTTCAAGGGTGGCGCGACGTTCCTCGGCCTGGAGGGGCTCTCGCACGTCTCCGCCGTCATCACCAACCTGGAGGACGAGCTCCCCCTGGTCGACCGCATGCACGACGCGCTGCACGGCGAGATGGTGCGCCGGCAGGAGCTGCTGCGCGCGGCGGGCAACTACGCCTCGCTGCGCGACTACGAGCGGGCCCGCGAGCAGGGCGCCGACCTGCGGCCGATGCCGACGCTGTTCATCGTGCTGGACGAGTTCAGCGAGCTGCTGTCGGCCAAGCCCGAGTTCATCGACCTGTTCGTGATGATCGGCCGGCTGGGCCGCTCGCTCGGCGTGCACCTGCTGCTGGCCTCCCAGCGGCTGGAGGAGGGGCGGCTGCGCGGTCTGGACACCCACCTGTCCTACCGGATCGGCCTGCGGACGTTCTCCGCCATGGAGAGCCGGGTCGTGCTGGGCGTGGCGGACGCGTACGAGCTGCCGTCGGCGCCGGGCAACGGCTACCTGAAGTTCGACACGACCGGTATGACCAGGTTCAAGGCCGCCTACGTCTCCGGCGCCCACCACGACGACCCGGCGCAGGCGGTCGCCCCCGACGGCACGGCGGCGATCCGCGAGGTCGTCGAGTACGGCCCCACCTACATGCCGCTGCCCGAGATCACCAGGCCCGTCCAGGTGGCGACGCAGCCGGAGCAGGAAGAGCCCGCGGGCGGCAACCAGCGCAGCCTGCTCGACGTCGTGGTCGGCCGGCTGGCCGGGCACGGCCCCGGCGCGCACCGCATCTGGCTGCCGCCGCTGGCCGAGCCGCCTACCCTGGCGCACCTGCTGCCCCCGCTCTCCGTCACCCCCGAGTTCGGCCTGACGACCGCGGGCTGGCAGGGCCGGGGACAGCTGCACGCCGTCATCGGCATCATCGACAAGCCGTTCGAGCAGCGCCGTGACCCGTTCTGGCTGGACGTCTCCGGCGCCGCCGGACATGTCGGGGTGGCGGGCGGCACCCAGAGCGGCAAGAGCACCGTCGTGCGTACGCTCGTGGCCAGCATGGCGCTCATGCACACGCCGCGCGAGGTCCAGTTCTACTGCCTCGACTTCGGCGGTGGCGCGCTCGCCTCGCTCGAAGGGCTCCCGCACGTCGGCGGCGTGGCCACCCGCCTCGACGGCGACCGGGTACGCCGTACGGTGGCCGAGATCGGCGCCATCCTGGAGCAGCGCGAGCGCGACTTCGGCGAGCACGGCATCGAGTCGATGGCCTCCTACCGGCAGCTGTGCGCGGAGGGCGCGATCGAGAGCGACGGCTGGGGCGACGTGTTCCTGGTCGTGGACGGCTGGCTGACGCTCAGGCAGGAGTTCGACTCGCTGGAGCCGACCATCACCGACATCGCGGCGCGCGGGCTCGGCTACGGCATCCACCTCGTCGCCGCGACCAACAAGTGGTCGGAGTTCCGGCCGAGCATCCGTGACCTGCTCGGCACCAAGATCGAGCTCAAGCTCGGCGACGCCTACGAGTCGGAGGTCAGCAGGAAGAAGGCGCTGGCCGTGCCGGAGGCGGCGCCGGGCCGGGGGTTGACCAAGGACGGGTTCCACTTCCTGACCGCGCTGCCCAGGATCGACGGGGTGCAGAACTCCACGGACCTGGCGGCCGGGGCCCGCTCGCTGGTGCAGGCCGTACGGGACTCCTGGCAGGGCACGCCCGCGCCGCGGGTCAGGCTGCTGCCCGCCGTCCTGCCCGTCTCCGCGCTGCCGGACGACCGGGAGCGGATCCCGATCGGCATCGACGAGGCGGCGCTGGCGCCCGTCTCCCTCGACTTCGACGCCGACCCGCACTTCGTGATCTTCGGCGAGAACGAGAGCGGCAAGTCGAACCTGCTGCGGCTCATCTCCGAGGGGCTGGTGGCACGCAAGCAGCCGAGCGAAGCCATGATGATCGTGATCGACTACCGCAGGGCGCTGCTCGACTCGGCGGTGACCCCGCACCGCATCGGCTACGCCGCCTCCAGCGCGGCCGCCGCCGACCTGATCAACGACGCCAAGAGCGCCCTGCTGAGCCGCCTGCCCCCGGCCAACCTGACGCCCGAGCAGCTGCGCGACCGCAGCTGGTGGCAGGGCTCCGACCTGTACATCGTCGTCGACGACTACGACCTGGTCGCGACCTCGTCCAACCCGCTGCACCCGCTGGTGGACCTGCTGCCGCAGGCCCGCGACATCGGCCTGCACGTCGTGCTGGCCCGCCAGATGGGCGGCGCTGGCCGTGCCATGTTCGACCCGGTCATCCAGCGCATGAAGGACATGGCCACACCGGCGCTGCTCATGTCCGGCAACAAGGACGAGGGCTACCTGTTCGGCAACGTACGGCCTCAGACACTGCCGCCGGGCCGCGGCTTCCTGGTCGACCGGCGGTACGGCGCGCGCCTGACGCAGACGGCATACCTGGACGCGGACAAGACACGGGGAGAATGATGGCCGATCTGGAGATCTACCTCTCGGCGCTGGACAAGTGCCGCACAGCCATCCACAAGGCCGCCGGCCAGTACGAGGAGACGCTGAACGAACGCAACCCCGGCAAACTCACCTACGACGACCGCGGTGAGCCGCACAACAACCGCACCGCCGTCGCCGCCACCGCCTTCGGCCATCTGGACGACTCCGGCACGCTGGCCACGGCCGCGAACGGCGTCTGGGCCGCCGTGATCGGCGAGATGGACCAGGCCCGCAGGAAGCTCGGCGGGGTCGAGCGGGGTCTGAGCAACGTGGAGGAGAACATCCGCAAGGCGCACAGGGCGACCTCATGAGCGTCGCCCACCTGCCCGGAGGCGACGCGCTCGACACCATGCTGAACAAGGTGACCGGCGACCCCGGCGCCATCGACAAGATCGCCACCGCCTGGCGCAGCGTGTCGGGCGACGTCAACGAGTTCGACGGCGCGCTGGGGGCCGCGGTCCAGGCGGTGGACGACGCCTGGAAGGGCCGCTCCTCCGACCAGTTCGCCACTTATATGCGCAAGTACGGCACCGCGGCCGAGGACCTGAAGCTGGCGCTGTCCAACTCCGCGTCCTCGCTCGAGGCCGCCGCCTCGGCGCTGCGTACCTCGCACACCGAGATCAGCTCCATCTGCCGGGACCTGACCACCAGCGCCGCCACCTACAAGACCACCTACTACCGCGAGCACCCCGACGCCAAGGAGGCGGACGTGGAGCCCGGGTTGAGGAAGCTGGTCGAGCAGGCCAAGACCGAGGCCCAGCCGTGGGTGGACTCGGCGAACAAGGCGGTCAGCAAGGCCAAGAAGGACATCAACGGGTTCCTGGACGATCGCTCGCTCACTTTCCACGCGATCCCGGATGTCTCCACGCAGGAGTTCACACCGGCGCCCGGGCGGAAGATCGAATGGGAGCCGGATCCCGAGTACCAGCCGCGCACCACCCTGCAAGGGGCCGGCGGGAACGGGCCCGGCGGCGGCGGCCCGTCCGGTTTCGGGGGCTACGGCCCCAGCGGCCCCCCGCCCGCCGGTGGCGGTCCCGCGCCGACGGGCAAGGTCAAGGAGTGGATCGAGCAGGCCATCGCGATCCTGGAGAAGAACGGCGTGCCGGCCTCGAAGATGAACGCCAGCGACATCTGGATGATCATCCAGCACGAGTCCGGCGGGAATCCCAACGCGATCAACAACTGGGACTCCAACGCGGCCAAGGGCACGCCGTCCAAGGGCCTCATGCAGACCATCGACCCGACGTTCAGCTCGTACTCGCTGGCCGGGCACAAGAACATCTACGACCCGGTCGACAACATCATCGCGGGCGTGCGGTACGCGATCTCGCGCTACGGCTCGGTGTCGAACGTGCCCGGCGTGGTCAACTCCAAGCGCGGCCTGGACTACGTCGGCTACTGAACGACAGATGGGCCCGGATCCCAGCGATCCGGGCCCATCTGTCTTCAGAACGGGCGCTCAGGCTCCGCAGCTGCCCCAGGCCGCGCTGGTGCTCGTGCCGCCGGCGCTGCCGGAGAAGCGCACGCACTTGCCCCTGGCGGGCAGCTTGACCGGGCCGGCGTAGTACTCGAAGCTGCCGGAGTCCGTCTGGCTGCCGCCACCCTGGACCTCCAGGGTCGCGCTGACCGGCGTCTTCTTTCCGATGTCAGTGGTCTTGATGGTGACCACGCAGTTCTGGCCGGTGCTGTTGTTCCAGAGCTGGTACGTCACCCCGCCGCCGAACGGGCTGGACCGCTGGACCGAGAAGCCGGAGCCGCACACCTGGGTGGGCGAGTACGGGTTCGTGGTCTTGGTCGGGGTCGGCGTCGGCTTGGCCGTCGTCTTCGTGGGGGTGGGCGTGGGCTTGGCCGTCGTCTTGGTGGGCGTCGGCGTCGGCTTGGCCGTGGTCTTGGTCGGCGTGGGCTTGGCCGTCGTCTTCGTCGGGGTCGGGGTGGGCTCCGGCTCCCTCGTCGGCTCCTTGGTCGGAGTCGGGGTGGGCTCCGGCTCCTTCGTGGGCTCCTCGGTCGGCGTGGGCGTCGGCGTGGGCGTCCTGTCCACCGTCTTCGTGACGGTCGCCGTCGGCTTCGCGTGCCGCGTCTTGCCGGCCGTCGGCGTCGACTCGGCCGTGTTGTTCACGGCCGGCTGCGTGGCGGTGGGAACCGGCTGCGTCGGGACCGGCTGGGTCGGGATCGCGGTCGGGGTCGTGGGCACGGTGGTCAGCTCGGGCACCTGGGGCGCGGTCGAGGTCGAGGACCACTCGGTGGGCAGCGTCAGCGGCCCGACGCCCGAGTCGTCCGGGGCGGCCGTGGCACCCCACGGCACGGTGGCCTCGGGCTGCGTCTGCTGCGGATCGGCGCCGCCGCCGAGGGGGTCCGTGCCCTGCGGGCCGGTGGTCGCCGGGGCGCTGGCGGGCACCGGGATCTCGTCCGCGTTGGCCTGCGCCATGGAGGCCGGGTTGACCTGCTGCAGCTTCACGTACCTGTTCGCGCCCCACAGGCCCAGGGCCGAGATGAGCGCGACCACGGCGACCCCGGCGACCAGCCCCAGCGGGAAGCCCCGGCGCGGCCGGGCGGCGGCACCGGAGGGCACGGCCTCGAGCCTGATGTGCTGCGGCTGCTGGTCCGGCTCCGGCGGGCCCCACATCGGCGTCTCGGACTGGTGCTGATGCGGCACCGGCAGGCCCTGCATGGGCGGACCCTGCATCGGGGGACCCTGCATGGGCGGGCCCGGCACGAACGGCGGACCCTGGACGGGCGGCGGGCCGTCCTGCAGCATCGGCGGGCCGGCGACCAGCGTGTCCTGCGGCGGCACGGGGCCGCCCTGGCCGGGCACGCCGGGGATCGGGATGCCCTGGATCGGCACGCCCTCGATGGCGGTCTGCTGGGCCGCGGGCGGCTTGGCGTTGCCGCCGAGCAGCTGCATGAGCGCGCTGTACGTGGTCGGCCGCTTGCCGACCTCCTTGGACAGCGCCGCCAGCACCACCCTGCGCACCGGCTCGGCCTCGATGTCCACCTCGGGCTCGCCCGTCAGCACCGCGTCCCGGTCGGCGAACGGCGCCTTGCCCGTGGCCGCGAACGCGATGGTCGCCGCCCAGGCGAACACGTCCGCGTAGGGGCCGTACTGCAGGCCGAGCAGCTGTTCTGGGGCCTGGTAGGCGATCTCGCCCACCGGCTCGCCGATCCCGGCGTCGGTGACCCGCGGGCCCTCGGGGCCGAGGATCACGTTGTGGGGTGTGAGCGACTTGTGCGAACGGCCGGCGAGGTGGATGGCCGACAGGGCGGTCAGCACCCCGACCGCGACCCGCTCGAGCGCGTCCCCGGTCAGTGGCCCGTCGTCGGCCACCGCCTGGGCAAGGCTCTTGCCTTCGACGTGCTCTCTGACGACGTACGGGCGGTCCTCGTGCATTCCGGCGTCCAGGACCCTGGCCACGTACGAGCTGGAGACCTGTTTGGCTGCCAGGTGCTTGACCGGCGCGTCGGCGTCGGCGTCCGGCTCCGCCGGGAGCAGCTTCACCGCGACGATGGGGGCGTCCTCGGACTCGCGGCCAAGGAACACCTCGCCCCGCGGCCCCTCTCCCAGCCGGCCAACAATGCTGAGATCGCCGATCCGCTCTGGATCACTAGGGCGCAAAGCGTGCATGACTAAACCTTTCACGGCAAAGCATGATCTGGACACATTGAACCAGATCTTTCACTTCAGCATCAGAAGTTTCGGGCCGTACCCGACAATTCACCGTTTTGTTTCCTTGCAGCCCGAGTCACTCCGGGCGGCCGGGCCGCCAGCCCCTGCGCCGGCCCATCGGGATCACGACGCAGGCGATCGCCACCAGCAGCGCCAGCCCGAGCGCGGACCCGGCGACGATCAGGGCCAGGTCGATCGCGTCGTGGTCCACGGGCGGGACCTTGGCCACGGCCTCCGCGGCGAGCGGGCTGGGCGGAGGGGGCGCTACCACGGGGGCGCCGGCGGGCTCGTACGGGAGGATCGCGCTGAGCGCGAGCATCGGGTTGACCATGCCCGCGCCCTTGCCGCCGCCCGTGGCGCCGTCGGCGGTGGCGATGATGCGCTGGCGTACCTGGGCCTGGTCCAGCTTCGGGAAGCGGGCCCGGACGAGCGCGGCCACCCCGGCGACGTAGGGGGCGGCGTAGCTGGTGCCGTTGAGGTCCTTGAAGTAGGAGCGGCCGGGCCAGGTGGACGTGATGCCCTGGCCGGGGCCGAGCACGGCGACGGGGGTCTTGACGTTGGAGAAGTTGGACAGGATGCCGTTCGGGCCCGCCGCGCCGACCGCGAGCACCCCCTCGTAGGCGGCCGGATAGGCCGGTACGGGGGTGCCGTCCTCCTTCGTGACGTTGCCGGCCGCGGCCACGATCACCGCGTCCTTGGCGAGCGCGTACTGCACCACCTCGCGCAGCGAGGGCAGGTCGCTCGTCGAGACCGACACGTTGATGACCTTGGCGCCCTCGTCAGCCGCCGCCTTGATGGCCTTGACCAGCAGTTCGGGGTCGCCGTTCCGCTCGGAGGCGGTCTGCTTGTACGACAGCAGCCGCGCGCCCGGCGCCATGCCGTAGAAGAGCACGCCCTGCATGTACTGGGCGCCGATGATGCCCGCCACCGCGGTCCCGTGGCCCACGCAGTCGCGGTAGCCGGTGCCGGTGAGGTCGGCCCGGCCCGCCAGGCGGATCTGCGGATGCTGCAGGTCGACACCGCTGTCGACGATGGCCACTTTCACGCCCGCGCCGGTGGACAGCGACCAGACGCGTTTGGGGTCGAGCCGTTTCTGCGCCCAGGATTCGCCCACTTGCATGGTGCCCCTGGGCGGCCGGCACTCGTCCCTCAGGACCGCGGGCGCCAGCGGGACCTGCAGGGCGAGCACGCTCGCCACCAAGGCGCGACCAATCATGGGGAAAAAGCGTAGCTTGCCGGATTCGGGCGGCGGCGGGGCCTGCCCGAATCAGCCCGGAATCAGCTTCGGTCCGGCTTTGATGGAAGGAAGCCCCGGCTTCCTGGCCAGGGCCTCGATCCGTTGCTCATTTCGTTGCGGACTCGATGTTCTGGCGGTAGGTGCCGATGACGCGCGAAGCCTCCTGCAACTCCTCGGTCATGCGCTGGAAGGCCGTGCGGTAGTTCTGCCACGCCTGTTGGAAACGCTGGGCGCCCGGCCCCGTCCACGCCGTGCCGACCTTGGCGGCCTCGCGGTCGAGCGCGGTCATGGTGGTGCGGACCGCCTCCGACTGCTGCGTGAACTGACTGGCCATCTGCTGCATTTCCGCGGGGTCGCCGCCGAGCATGCTCTGGCTCATGCATACCTCCTGGAACATGGGGAAAGCGCCCTCAACTTAAGGGGTGACCACCTACCGTCGCCTGAGTTATACCGAGCGGCTATGGTCTACCCGAGGACTGTTCGGATTCGTCTCGGGGAGCGCTCGGGTCATGCGCGAGGTTGTGGTGACCGGCGGAGGCACCGGCATCGGATACGCCGTCGCGGCCGCGTTCGTCTCGCTCGGCGACCGCGTGACCATCACCGGCCGCCGCGAGCACGTGCTGAAGGAGGCCGCGGCGCGGCTCGGGGCGGCGCACGTGGCGTTCGACGCCTCCAGCCCCGTCGCCGTGAAAGAGGCGCTCGACAGCCTGCCGCCGCACGTGGACGTGCTGGTCAACAACGCCGGCGGCAACACCAACCTCGACCGCAGGCAGCCCGGCGAGCTGACGGACGTGGCCGAGGCCTGGTGGGCCAACCTCAACGCCAACCTCATGTCCGCCGTCCTCGTCACGACCGCGCTGACGCCGCGCCTGAGGGAGGGCGGCCGGATCGTCTCGATCGGCTCCATCGCCGCGCGCGGCACGGGTTCCGGCTCGTACGGCGCCGCCAAGGCCGCCCTGGAGTCCTGGACCGCCGACCTGGCCGCCGAGCTCGGCCCCCGGCGCGTCACCGCGAACGTGGTCGCCCCCGGCCTCGTCCTGGACACCGAGTTCTTCCGCGGCAGGCTGACCGAGGACGGCATCAGGGCACGCGTGGAGAACACGCGGAACGGGCGTCCCGGCACCCCCTCTGACGTCGCCGATACCGTTCTGTTCCTGGCCTCCGCGGGAGCCAGGCATGTGACCGGGCAGGTGCTCCATGTGAACGGCGGCGCGTACCTGGGCCGCTGAACCTCTCAGGAAGGACTTAGGTCGGTGCGGAAGGTTCTGATCGCCAATCGCGGCGAGATCGCGGTACGGGTGGCCCGCGCGTGCCAGGACGCCGGGATCGGAAGTGTGGCCGTCTACGCCGACCAGGACCTCGACGCCCTGCACGCCAAGGTCGCCGACGAGGCGTACGCGCTGGGCGGTCAATCCCCCGCGGAGACCTACCTCGACATCGCCAAGCTGCTCGACGTCGCGCGGCGCTCCGGCGCCGACGCCGTACATCCCGGATACGGCTTCCTGGCCGAGAACGCGGCCTTCGCGCAGGCCGTCATCGACGCGGGCCTGATCTGGATCGGCCCGCCGCCGGAGGCCATCGCCGCGCTCGGCGACAAGGTGCGGGCCAGGCACATCGCGCAGAAGGTCGGCGCGCCGCTGGTCGCGGGCACCAAGGACCCCGTCTCCGGGGCGGCCGAGGTCGTGGCGTTCGCGGAGGAGCACGGGCTGCCGATCGCGATCAAGGCGGCGTACGGCGGCGGCGGGCGCGGCATCAAGGTGGCGCGCAACCTGGAGGAGGTCGCCGAGCTGTACGAGTCGGCCGTGCGCGAGGCCGTCGCGGCGTTCGGACGGGGCGAGTGCTTCGTGGAGCGCTACCTCGACCGGCCGCGCCACGTCGAGACGCAGTGCCTGGCCGACGCGCACGGCAACGTGGTCGTGGTCAGCACGCGCGACTGCTCGCTCCAGCGCCGCCACCAGAAGCTGGTGGAGGAGGCGCCGGCGCCGTTCCTGTCGCGGGAGCAGCTCGAGATCCTCTACTCCGGCTCCAAGGCCATCCTTAAGGAGGCGGGCTACGTCGGGGCCGGCACGTGCGAGTTCCTCGTGGGGCAGGACGGGACGATCTCGTTCCTCGAGGTGAACACCCGGCTGCAGGTCGAGCACCCGGTCACCGAGGAGGTGTCGGGGATCGACCTGGTGCGGGAGATGTTCAGGATCGCCGACGGGGAGGCGCTGGAGTACGGCGACCCGGAGCTGCGCGGGCACTCGATCGAGTTCCGGATCAACGCGGAGGACGCCGGGCGCAACTTCCTGCCCGCTCCCGGCACGCTGACCGTCATGCGCCCGCCCGCCGGGCCCGGGGTACGCCTCGACGCCGGCTACGAGGCGGGGATGACGGTGCCGCAGACGTTCGACTCGCTGGTGGCCAAGCTGATCGTCACGGGCCGGACGCGGCAGGAGGCGCTGGAGCGGTCGCGGCGGGCGCTGGCCGAGTTCGAGATCTCGGGGATGCCCACCGTGCTGCCCTTCCACCGGGCCGTCGTGTCCGATCAGGCGTTCGTCTCCTCACCGTTCTCTGTGCACACGCGGTGGATCGAGACGGAATGGGAGAACACGGTCGCGCCGTACGAGGACGAGATCGCCTCGGGCCCGGACGCCACCGCCGCCGCGCGCGAGACGGTGACGGTCGAGGTCGGGGGCAAACGCCTCGAAGTGGTGCTGCCCGCCGGGTTCGGCGCGTCCGCGCCGGCGCCCGCGAAGGCGCCGCGACGCGGTGCCGCCCGCGCCGGGAAGGCGTCGGCGGCGGGCGGCGACGCGCTGGTCAGCCCCATGCAGGGGACGATCGTCAAGGTCGTGGCCACGGACGGGGACGTGGTGAACGAGGGCGACACGGTCGTGGTGCTGGAGGCCATGAAGATGGAGCAGCCGCTGGCCGCCCACAAGTCGGGCACGATCACGGGGCTCACGGCCGCGGTCGGGCAGACGGTCACGTCGGGCGCCGCGATCTGTGAGATCAAGGACACCTGACGGAGTTCCGGCATCTTCGCCACGGTGTGCGCTCGCGCGCTCGCGGACAGGTAACGTGCGACAGTGAGGAACTTTGCCGACCGCTCGTTCGTCCTCATGGGCGAAGGAGGCTTGCTGCCAATGACCCACTCGCTGCGCCGAGCAGGGGCCGCGCTTGCGGCTCTGATCGCCGGTCTAATCGTCGTGCTTGCGCTGTCCCCTGCCGCCAACGCGGCGGCACCCCCTGATGCTCAGTCGGTGGTGTCCTACTGGAAGGACAAGAAGGACCCGCTTTTCGTGGAGTCCGGTTCACCGCTGTCGTCGGACCAGCAGGATGAGATCCGTGACGCGCTGAAGGGGGCCAAGAGCAAGATCTATACTGTGGCGCTCCCCGACGGCACGCTGGACAACTCCACGATTGCGTCGTACATGAGCTCGCTCAACTCCGAGCTCACGAAGGCCGGCCGCAACCGCGCCACGTTCGCCGTGCTCGACGGCGAGACGTTGTTCGCGGCCTCGAGCGCCATCCGCCAGCAGGGTGTCGCGGGCAGGCTGGCCAACCTCGCGGTGAGCGCCAACTCCGGCAACGTCGTGGACGGCATGAAGGACTTCGTCAACCGCGTCGACCTCGCCGTCGACGGCAAGCGCTCCGCGCTCGACACCGGCAGCCAGGCCAACCCCGGCGCCGGCGGCACCGCCGCGCTGATCGCCCTGGGCGGCCTGGTCGTGGTCGGCGGTGGCGGCTACTTCCTCTACTCCAGCAACCGCAAGAAGAAGAAGGCCATCCAGGACGCCAAGGACCTGGCGGCCGTCAAGCAGACCGTGGACGAGGACGTCACCAAGCTGGGCGAGGAGATCACCTCCCTCGACACGGACGTGACGCTCGCCGGCCAGGGCGGCAAGCACATCGAGGAGTGGCAGCAGGCGCTCGACTCCTACGAGAAGGCCAAGACCCAGCTGGCCAACGTCCAGCGCGCCGAGCAGGTCCGCGAGGTCACCCAGACCCTCGAGGACGGCCGCTACGCGCTGGCCGTGGTGAAGGCCAAGGTCCACAACGACCCGGTCCCCGAGCGGCGGGCCCCCTGCTTCTTCAACCCGCAGCACGGCCCGTCCGCCCGCGACGTCCGCTGGGCCCCGCCCGGTGGCGCCGTCCGTGACGTGCCCGCCTGCAAGATGGACGCCGAGGCCGTGGAGCGCGGCTTCGACCCGCAGATGCGCGAGGTCATGGTCGACGGCCAGCGCCGCCCCTACTACGACGCGGGGCCCGCGTACCAGCCGTACGCGTACGGCTACTACGGCGGCTTCGGCGACATCATGACCGGTATGTTCATCGGCACCATGATGGGCAGCCTGCTCAGCGGCGGCTTCGGCTACGGCGGCTACGGCGCCGGCTATGCCGAGGGCTACGCCGACGGCGGCGGAGGCGACTTCGGCGGTGGCGGCGGAGACGGCGGCGGCTGGGGCGACTTCGGCGGTGGCGGAGGCGACTTCGGCGGCGGCGACTTCGGCGGGGGCGACTGGTAACCCCCAGCCCCTACGGAAATCACGACGAGCGCTCCCCCTGGGCCCACAAGCCCACGGGGAGCGCTCGCGCGTTAGGCCTCACTCGGCGATGTGGGCCAGCAGCCTGTCCAGCGGTCGCGGCACGCGATCGAGATCGAGGGCCGCGACGAGCAGGCCGGCATAGCGGATTTTGCGGCCGCCGCCTGACCCCATGAACCGGCGCAGCTGATCGTGGGTGGCCCTCCCGCGCCACGCGGGTTGCTTCTGGAGCGAGCGGAACGAGCTGAGCTCGCCCTCGGCATCAACGACCTGCTCGACCATGGCGGTGCCGAGGGCGCGGATCAGCTCGTCCTCCAGGTCGGCGACGCACACGAAGAATCCGAGCGCCTCCAGATCGCTGCGACTGAGGTCGGATCCGAGGCCGGCGCGCTCGAGGCTCCTCCGGAAGTCGCCCTCCTCCCCGACGTCGCACAGACCGGCCAGCCGGAGATCGCGACCGTTAGGGCCGAACTTGCCGAGATACGTCCCGATGTTCGTGGCACCGCCCATCGCCACCAGGGAGATACCTTCGGCCGCCAGGTTCCGGCCACGGCGCTCGGCCAGCGCTTCGACGGCCGACTTGTCACTGACTCCCTCGACCAGGACCACGGTTTGCGTGTCGCTCACGAGCCCAGCCTCGCACCGAACCCTGGAGCGGTTCATCCCCTTTTATGCGCTGGAAGATCACGAACCGCCGAGCATCGGTTCAGTTGAGAACCGCGGTGGCTTCGATCTCGACCAGATGGTCGGGGATGTCCAGTGCCGCAACGCCCAGCAGTGTGGCCGGTGGGACCGGAGTGACCCCCAGCTTCGCACCTGCACGGGAGATGCCCTCCAGGAGCGCGGGCATCTTGTCGGGGGTCCAGTCGACGACGTAGACGGTCAGTTTCGCCACGTCGTCGAAGGAGCCGCCCACCTCGGCCAGGGCGGTGGCGATGTTGAGGTAGCACTGCTCGACCTGCGCGGCGAGGTCGCCTTCGCCGACCGTGACCCCCTGGGCGTCCCAGGAGACCTGTCCGGCGAGGAAGACGAGCTTCGTCCCTGATGCGATCGACACCTGCCGGTAGACATCGATTTTGGGCAATCCGTCGGGGTTCACGAGAGTGATGGCCATGCCGCCTGCCTCCTTGTCCGGGCGTCCGCCGAACCAGGACGCCTTTGATCTCTTGTAGTTACTCAGAAACCATAAGAGAGCGTGCTCTGACATGGAAGAACGCACTTTTTAGTGACTGGGGAACCTGATGGTGACTGCGGGTCAGTCTTCCTCGGGCCATTTCTCCTGGATGTGCAGGCAGATGAGCGCGGCGTGGGAGAGCGGGGTGGCGGGGTCGTCGATGTCGCCATTGGTGGTGTAGTCGAGGAGGACGACCTCACGGTCGGCGGCGAGCAGGCGCAGGCGCTCCACGAGATCGCCGGTCTTGTGCTCCAGGACCCAGCGGTAGGCCGGGAGGTAGATGCGGCGCCGCGCGGCCTGGTAGGTCAGCAGCCGGTCCCCGTGGAGCCCGTCGCGGTGGCCGCGCACCGGCCCGTGCTTGCGTACGGTGCGTTTGAGACCGGCCATGGTGGTGATCGCGAGCTTGGCCGGGTCGACGTCGGCGGTCTCGAAGACCTTGAGCGCCTGCCAGATCCCCTCGACGCTCTGGCTGGTGACGCCCGGGCTCTGCGGGACGGGGATGCCGCCGTGCGGGTAGAACGGGCTCAGCCGCACCCATGGCTCGTCCGCCTTGGAGGTCACGTCGATGACCTCGGCGCCGGGGAAGGCCTTGGCGAGCGATGCGGCCGAACGGCGGCGGCCGGCAACCTGGATCGACACGAACGGCACCCCTTCGCGAGAGCGGACGGGTTCAGCTTGGACTACGGGAGTGACAATTTCCGCGCTCGCCAGGTGGGCTTCCTAGCATGGGGTGCATGCTCATCGTCATCGGCGGCCTCCCCGCGACAGGCAAGACGACGCTCGCCCGGCTCCTCGCCGCCCGCATCGGCGCGGTGCACGTGCGGATCGACACCATCGAGCAGGCGATCGTCCGCTCCGGCCTGGCCCGCCACCCCGTCGGCCCCGCCGGATACGTCGTCGGTTACGCGCTGGCCGAGGAGCACCTGCGGCAGGGGCTGACGGTGATCGCGGAGTCGGTGAACCCGCTGGGCGTCACCCGCGACGCCTGGCGGGAGGTCGGGGTCAAGGCGGGCGTTCCGGTGGCCGAGGTGGAGGTGGTCTGCTCCGATCCCGCCGAGCATCGGCACCGCGTGACCTCGCGTTCGATCGACATCCCCGACCTGCGGCCGCCTGACTGGCGGGAGGTCGTCGAGCGCGAGTACGAGCCGTGGCAGCGCGAACGCGTCCTCGTCGACACGGCCGGACAGGCCCCCGAGGAGTCGCTCGACGCTCTTCTCCGGAGTCTTGAGCGCGCTGGGGGCTCCGGCTCGTAGGGTCGGGCGCATGGGGGTCCGCGTGTTGTGCCTGCGCCATGCCGAGTCGGAGAACGTCGTCGCCGGGGTGGCCGGGGCGCTGCCGCCGGCGGAGCTGACCTTGAAGGGGCGGGCGCAGGCGGCGGAGGCGGGCGAGCGGCTTCGGGGAGAAGGCGTCACCCGGATCTACGCCAGTACGGCGGTGCGCGCCCGGCAGACCGCCGAGATCATCGCGCGGGCGCTGGGGCTGCGGGAGGAGGTGGTGGCCGGCCATCCCCCCGGGCGAGACAGCCGCCCACCCGGGTCAGCCGGCCGCCTGCGGCAGCGGGACCGTCGCTCTGGTCGGGCATGTGGGTAGTCTCACCGCCGGGCTCAGCGTGCTGTGCCGCGGGCTGGGCGAGCGGGTCTGGGGAGCGCCGCTCCCGCACGCGGTGCCGTTCCCGGTCGAGTGGGACGGCCGGTCCTGGCGGTGCGCGTCGTGGCCGGCCTTACGACAAGATCGATAAGTGACCTACCTCGCCCAGGGCGCCCGCGTCGGCATCCGCCGCATCGGCCACCGCGACCGTACGGAATTCGTGGCCCTGAACCGGGAGAGCGCCGACCTGCTCGCCCGCTGGATGCCCGGCGCCCCCATCACCACCGACGAGGCCTTCGACGGTTACATGGCGCGCTTCGACGACCCGGCGAACGAGGGGTTCGTCATCTGCCGGGTCGACACCGGCGCGATCGTCGGCCGGGCCAACCTGAACAACATCATCCGGGGCACCCGCCAGGACGGCACCCTGGGCTACTGCGCCTACTCGTCCACGACCGGCCGGGGCTACATGACCGAGGGGCTGCGGCTGCTCGTCCGGTACGCGTTCGGCGAGCTGGGGCTGCACCGCGTCGAAGCCAACATCCAGCCGTCCAACACCCCCTCCCTGAACCTGATCAGGCGGGCCGGCTTCCGGCGAGAGGGGTATTCGCCGGGCTTCCAGTTCATCGACGGGGCGTGGCGGGATCACGAGCGATGGGCCGTCACGGCCGGTACGGGCCCGGGTGGCGCATAGCCCAGACGGTGCCGCGGGCGATGGTCTCCTTGAAGGCCGCGGAGGTCCGGCCGGTGAGGACGGCGTCCAGCGGGCTGTCGTCGGGACGGGTGAACTGGGTGACGCCGTCGTGCCGGCCCAGGCTGATGTTCTGCCAGACGTACCGGAATCTGGCCCGCCGCGGCGCCCGCCCGCTCAGCAGGTCGGCCACCGCGTCGCCCGCGCAGATCCCCATGGGGAGGCCGGTCTGGCAGGCCATCCGGGCGACCTGCCCGCTCCGGTCCAGGGTGCGGGCGGCGTCGCCGATGCCGAACACCTCCGGATGCGACACCGACCGCAGTGACCGGTCCACGAGCATGCGTCCGTGCCGGTCCGTGGCCAGCCCGGCCTCCGCGGCCAGGCCGGGGACGCGGAAACCGGCGGCCCAGACCACGGTCTCGGCGGGCAGCTCGTCCCCGTTCGCCAGCAGCAGGCCGTTCGGACCGAGTTTGGCGACCGGCGTGCGCTCGCGGACGGCGATGCCCATGCGGCGGAAGGCCCGGTGGAGGTGGCGGCGGGCACGCGCGGACAGGCCCTCCCCGATCAGGCCGCCCGACAGCAGCGAGACGCGCAGCCCGGGGCGGGTGAAGGCGAACTCGGTCGCGGCCTCGATCCCGGTCAGCCCGCCGCCGATCACAGTCACCTCGCCGGTCCCGGCGAGGCGGGTGCCCAGGCGGACGGCCTCGTCGGCGGTGGCCAGCGTGTACGCGTGCTCGCGCAGCCCGGGCACCGAGTCCAGCTCCGCCGCGCTCCCGAGGGCGTAGACGAGCACGTCGTAGGAGAGTTCGTACGGAGGCGCGTCCAGGCGTACCGTCCTCGAACCCGGATCGACCCCGGTCACCCGGGCGACCACCAGCTCGATGCCGGTGCCGTCGAGCAGGCCGGCCAGCGGCAGGTCGGGCAGCCGCTGCCCGGCGGCGAGCTGGTGGAGCCGGATGCGCTCCACGAACCGGTCGGCCGCGTTGACCAGCGTCACCTGGGCGTCTGAGCCCCGCAGGCGTCGTGCGGCGCGCTTGGCCGCTCCCAGTCCGGCATATCCGGCTCCCAGTACCACGATGCGATCTGTCATGGTTCCTGAACTGGCGAGCCCGCCCATCCGTGACAGGACCGGCGTGTGATCGTGCTCACACCCGGATCAGGCGAGCTGTGCCCCGGCGAAGGCGAGTTTGGCCGGGTTGACGGTGGTCCGGACGACGGCGACGTGGTCGCCGTCCAGCTCCATGGTCATGATCGCCAGCAGGTCGCCGCCGGGGCCGCGGATCAGCGCCGCGGGCTCCCCGTTGACCTCCAGGAACTCCGCCACCACCCCGGCCGCCTCCGGCCGCGTGACCAGCCCTCCCAGGTAGCGCGTCACCTTCGCCGGCCCGTGTACCGGCCGCCGGGCCGCGGTCACGGAGCCGCCTCCGTCGGTCCAGGCGACCACGTCGTCGGCGAGCAGCCGTTCCAGGGCGGCGACGTCGCCGTGCACGGCGGCCTCCAGGAATCGCCGCACGATGCGCCGGTGCTGCTCCTGATCGCTCTCGAAGCGCTTGCGCGGCTCCCCCACGTGCGCCCGCGCCCGCCGGTGGAGCTGACGGGAGTGCGCCTCCTCGATGCCCACCACGTCGGCGATCTCCGCGTGGCTGTGCCCGAACGCCTCCCGCAGCACGAACACCGCCCGCTCCACCGGCGTCAGCCGCTCCAGCAGGATGAGCACGCCCATCGACACGGACTCGCGCTGCTCGACGGTCTCCAGCGGCCCCAGCGCTCCGTCGGCGGTGAGCACCGGCTCGGGCAGCCACGGGCCCGCGTAGCTCTCCCGCTGCCGCCGCGCGGAGGTGAGCCGGCTGAGGCAGAGGTTGGTGATCACCCTGGTCAGCCAGGCGGCCGGGACCTCGACCGGCCCGGTGACCCGGCTCCATCGCAGGTACGTCTCCTGCACCATGTCCTCGGCCTCGGCGGCGGAGCCGAGCAGCCGGTACGCCAGCCCGAACAGCCGAGCCCGCTGCCCCTCGAACACCTCCGCGCCAGGGTCGTCCACGCACCCGATGCTAGGTCACCCTCCTGTTGGTGACCCATCCGCGTCGCAGCGCCGGTAGCGCCGCAGCCTCCGGTACGACAGCAGGCCGCCCTCCGCGTCGATCCGGGCCTCGTACTGGGCGAGGATGTCGTCAGAAGAGGGGATGCGACGGTCTTCGACGACCTCGACGCCGATCTTCCAGCCGCCCTCGACCGGTTCGACCGCCGTGACCCCTTCGGCCTCCTTCGCGGTCACCTCAATGATGTGGCGGAGCCCGACCCCACCGGCCGTCACGGCCGTCAGCCCCGCCGAGCCCGAGTCGGCGGCCCCCGGGGGCATGCGCGGCTCAGTCATGCGTTCTCTCCCCTCGCCTCGGCCAGCCTGCCCGCAGAAGGGGGCGCGGAACTCCAGGAGGCGAAAAAGCGGACAGGCTTGACGCCGCTTTGGGTCAGGTGCTGGCGCGCACGGCCAGGAGCGGGGTGAGGAGGGTGGAGTCGGGCACCGCGCGGCCTTCGAGCTTGTCCATGACCAGGCGGACCGCCTCCCTGCCCACCTCTTCGGCCGGGATCAGCACGGAGGAGAGCGGCGGGCTGGCCCGCTCGGCCACGTCGTCGGGGCAGATCGCCACCACCGCCACGTCGTGCGGCACCCGGCGGTCGAGCTGCCGCAGCGCCGCCAGCACGTGGCCGACCGCGGCCTCGTTGTGCACGACCAGCCCGGACAGGCCGGGGCGGTCGAGGAGCAGGCCGCGTACGGTCTCGTACACCTCGTCGAACGTGTCCTCGCACGGCAGCGCGACGCCCTGCAGACCGTGGGCGGCCACCGCCTCCACGAACCCCTCGCGCGTCCGCCGGGCGAACCCCGTCCCCCGCTCGTACACCACGGAAGGCGCCCCGAGCAGCGCGATCTCCTCGTGGCCGCGTTCGGCGAGGTGGTCCACGCACCGCGCGCCCGCGGCGGCGAAGTCGAGGTCGACGCACGTCAGCCCGGCGGGCTCGGCGGGGAAGCCGATGAGGACGCTCGGCTCGGCCAGCTCGCGCAGCAGCGGCACCCTGCGGTCGTCCAGCTCGACGTCCATGAGCACCAGTGCGTCCACCAGCGCGCTCGCGGCCACCCGCCGGATGCCCTCGGTGCCCTCGTCGGCGGTCAGCAGCAGCACGTCGTGGTCGAACCGGCGCGCGGCCGTCACCACGGCGCTGGCGAAGCGCATCAGGACGGGCACGTGCATGCCCGCCCGCAGCGGCAGCACCAGCGCGATCACGTTGGAGCGCTTGCTGGCCAGCGCGCGGGCGCCGGCGTTGGGGTGGTAGCCGAGCGCGCTGATGCTGTCGAGCACCCGGCGCCTGGTGTCGGCCGAGATCGTCCGCTTGCCGCTGAGCACGTAGGAGACCGTGCTGACGGCCACGCCCGCGTGCTTGGCGACCTGGGAGATCGTGACCGTGCGCCCGCTCAAGCCCGGGCTCCGAAGTCGAGCCGGGCCAGCGTGACGCCGTCGTCCTCGAACACGGCATAAAGGTCGTGCACGCCGTCCGCGGTCGCGAGCGAGGCCGTGATGGCGTGGTAGGCGTAGCGGGCGGTCCTGGGGACGGGGAAGGTGGCGAGGGCCTCCCCGTAGAGGGGGTCGCCGCGGCGGATGGTGATCATGCCGCCTTCCGCGCTGCCCGCCGTCGCCACGCACGTCGTGGCCCCGCTGAGATCGACCTGCCGGAAGAGGATCCAGGCGCCCTCCGCGTCGGACCTGACGGCGTCGCCGTCCACCTTGGTCTCGTCCACGAACGTGATCGCGTCGTACTCGTCGTGCGCCGCCGCGCGCAGCAGCCCCGACTGGGGCGGCACGCTCTCGCCGTCCACCTCGAAGCGGGCGCTCAGGCGCAGGTCGGTGGCGCTGCGGCCGACCATGAGCTGGTGCGGCGCGCTCTCCACGACGAACCTGCTCCTGGTCACGTCCCAGAACGCCAGCTCCGGCACCGGCAGGGTCAGGGTGACGGCGCGGCTCTCGCCGGGCGCCAGGCGGACCTTCTCGAAGCCGCGCAGGCGGCGCAGCGGCTGCTTGACGCGGGAGCGCTGCTGGTGGGTGTAGAACTGGACGACCTCCACGCCGGGCCGCGGGCCGGTGTTCGTCACGGTGACGCGGGCGCGCACCAGGTCGCCGTCCAGTTGTACGCGCAGGTCGGCGTACTCGAACGTCGTGTAGCTCAGGCCGTGGCCGAACGGGTGCAGCGGGACGCCGCGGAAGTACAGGTACGTGGCGTCGGAGGCGATGATGTCGTAGTCGAGCAGGTCGGGCAGCTCCTGCTCGGAGCGGTACCACGTCTGGGTGAGGCGGCCCTCGGGGTCGGCGTCGCCGAAGAGCACCTCGGCCAGGGCATGGCCGTACTCCTGGCCGCCGTGGGCCGACCAGAGCACGGCCGGGATCTCGTCGTCGGTCCAGGTGAGCGGGTAGCCGCTGGTGATGACCATGACGGTACGGGGGTTCGCCTTGCGCACGGCCCGCACCACGGCGTCCTGCCCGGGGGCCAGGGCCAGCGTCATGCGGTCCTCGGTCTCGCGGCCGTTCACGAGGGGATGGTCGCCGACCACCACGACCGCCACGTCGGCCGCCGCGGCCAGGCGGGCGGCCTGGTCGGTGCCGCTCCTGACCACGTCCATGGCCAGCCAGACCGCCTGGTCGGCGTCGTCGACCAGGCGCAGCACGCCGTCGTCGCCGGCGCCGACGTAGCAGCCGGTCGAGATGTGGCGCAGGGCGAGCGTGCCGCGCGGCCGCTCCTCCATCCGGAACGTCTGGCGCACCTCCCACCCGTTGGGGCCCGGCTGGTCGTTCACCAGCGTGACGCCGTCCACCGACACGAACCGGCCGGTCGCCACGGCCCGCAGCGCGTAGGCCCCGCCACCCCAGTCGAACAGGTCGAACGCGCCGGTTTCCGAGCTCACGCGCAGCGGCCCGCCCGCGGGATCGGCGGCCACCGGCCCGGCCTCGGCGGTCAGCGTCACGCGGTCCACGGCCTCGCAGAACACCGTCTCGCACCGCTCGCCCAGCCCCTGGCGGGCGGTGACCGCGTACGGGAGGGTGCCGCTGTACCAGTCCTCCAGGAGCGCGTCGCCGAGCTGCCCGATCACCGCGACCTTGGTCACGCCGTCGAGCGGCAGCAGCCCGTCGTTCTTCAGCAGCACGAACGAGCGCCGCGCCGCCTCCCTGGCCAGCGCCTGGTGTTCGGGGCAGTTGACCACGTTGTCGCTGATGTCGTCGTACGGCGTCGCCGGGTCGAACTCCCCCAGCCGGAACCTGATCGACAACGCGTGCCGCACGGCCCGGTCCACGTCCTCCTCGGCCAGCAGGCCCTGGGAGAGCGCCTCGCGCAGGTGGCCGAGCGTGGCCTCGCAGCGGTCGTCGTCCTGGGTGAAGCTGTCGAGCCCCGCCTTGATCGCGTGCGCGTACGCCTCGGGCAGCGTGTCGTGGTAACCCTGGAGCGCGGTGAGGTTGCCCGGCGCGTACGCGTCGCTGACCACCAGCAGGTCGTCGGGCGCCCACGCGCGCAGCGCCTCGCCGATCAGCGGGCTGAGGTGCGCGGGGCGGCCGTTGACCAGGTTGTACGACGGCATGACCGCCACCGCCACGCCCTCCTCGATGGCGGGCCGGAAGGCGGGCAGCTCGTACTCGCGCAGCACCCGCGGCGGCAGGTTGCTGGAGGTCGTGCAGCGGTCGGTCTCGTTGTTGTAGGCCAGGAAGTGCTTGAGCGTGGGGGCGGTCTTGAGGACTTCGGGAGCGCTCCCACGAAGTCCACGCGCATAGGCCGTGGCCATCACGCCGGTCAGCCACGGATCCTCGGAGTAACCCTCCTCGTTGCGTCCCCAGCGGGGGTCACGCAGCGGGTTCACCACCGGGGCCCACACGTTGCGCCCCGCGCCCGCCGGGTCCTTGTGGTGGAAGGCCAGCACCTCGTCGCTGGTGGCCTCGCCCACCCTGCGCACGAGGTCGGGATCCCACGTCGAGGCCAGCCCCACGGCCTGCGGGAACACGGTGGCCGGTCCCAGCCAGGCCAGCCCGTGCAGCGCCTCGGTGCCGGTGCGGAACGCGCCGAGGCCCAGCCGCTCGACCGGCGCCTGGTACTGGTGCAGCAGCCCCACCTTCTCCTCAAGGGTGAGCCGGCGCACCAGGTCGTCGATCCGGTCGGGAATCGGGATCGCTGGGTCGCGGAAGGGTTCTTGCATGGTCATCCCTATGAAAGTGTCGAAGCGCTTCGACGACCGGCCTGGGGAAGTTACACGGACATTTCGGTGGGTTGACTGAAGAGTGCACTCCCCGGTGACCGAGGTCAAGGGACTCGGGGCAATCTCCCCGAATCAATGGAGTCGAGCACCCTCGCGGCACCGCCCAGCGCGGCCGCGTCGTGGCCCAGCGTCGAGGCGACGACCTGGCAACCGCCCGACCCGGAGGCGATCACGCGGTCGTCCATCTCGTCCTGGACGGCGAGCAGCAGCCACGGCGCCAGCGGGACGTAGTAGCCGCCGAGGATCACCACCTCGGGGTTGAGCAGGTTCGCCAGGATCGACACGCCCTTGCCCAGGCTCCGGCCCACCGACTCCAGCGTGGCCAGGGTGGCCGGGTCGCCGGCGCGGGCGAGGCGTACGGACTCCTCGATCTCCACCTGGATCTCGGCGGGAGAGGGGTCCTTGCCCAGCACGGCGCCGATCCCGGCCATGACCTCCAGGCAGCCGCGCCGCCCGCAGTGGCACTCGGGACCGTCGGGATCGAGCTGGACGTGGCCGATCTCGCCGCTGTAGCCGAGGCGGCCGCGGCGCAGCCGCCCGTCGAGGATGATCCCCGCGCCGACGCCGATCTCGCCGGTGAGGTAGACGAGGTCGGAGGCCCCCGCGTGCGCGCCGAAGCGCTGCTCGGCCAGGGCGGCGAGGTTGGCGTCGTTGTCGACCTGGATCGGGAAGCCGGGGTCGCGCAGCGCCTTGGTCAGGTCTCCGCCGATGTCGGCGTCGCGCCAGCCGAGGTTGGGTGCGATGCGCACGGTCCCCTGCACGTCGACCAGCCCCGGCACGGCCACGGCCAGGCCCAGGACCTGGCGCTCCTCCCTGGCCATGCGGTTGACCACCCGCCGGATGATCGCGCCGACGCCCGCGACCCCCTGGTTGACGGACTCGCCGCCGCCGAACGAGCGCCGCCACGTCAGCAGCCGCTCCCCCGCCAGGTCGGTGGCCACGGCGGACACGTGGTCGACGTTGATCTCGACCCCGATGGCGGCGTACGGCGAGCCGTCCAGCACCAGCATCGTGGCCGGCCGCCCGACCCGGTTCTCCGTCAGCCCCGTCTCACGGACCAGCCGCCGGTCGATGAGGTCCGCGACGAGACTGGAGACCGTCGCCTTGTTGAGCCCGGTGGAGGCCGCGATGTCGGCCCGCGAGCAGGGCGCGTGCTCCCGGACGAACCGCAGCACGACCGCGAGGTTGGTGGCCCGTACGTCGGCGAAGTCGGCCGGCTGAGGGCCGGTCGTAGAAGTGATCAAAATCAGCCCCGTTCCCGCCAAGAGATGACCCCAGCATGCCGCATCCCGGGCTCCCTTCACCAACAGGAGTCGATGCCGCGCGGCTTCTCATCGGCACCAACCTGTGACGTCGCGATCCCTTGTGGCCACGGTCACAGTCTACTAATTTGTTTGGTCGTAATACCAACTAATTTTCATAAGGCCATCCCCACTTGGAGAAGGGAGCGGGCCATGGCAACCAACACGTCCCGCCGCGGATTCCTCGGCCTGGTCGGTGCGAGTGTTCTGGTGGCCGGCTGCGCCGAGAAGAAGCAGCTGTCCAAGGGTACGGCCGTGGCGGCCGACAAGCTCAAGAGCCTGGTGCCCACGCGGATCCCGTTCGATATTCCCGGGCTCAAGCCGGACCTGCCGGGCAACGAGTTCGTCGCGCCCGGTTTCCTGACCCGCCCGGCCGACATGGTGCAGGCCGTCACCACCAAGCCGCTGACCAGCGGCAAAGAGGTGACCGCGATGACGCCGCTGTGGGGGACCGTGCCGCCCGGGCCGGGCAGCAACTCCTACTACGACTACATGACCGAGCGCCTCGGCGGCGTCGTGCGCTTCAACATCTCGGACGGCAACACGTATGGGCAGAAGCTCAGCACCGTCCTGGCCAGCGGCGACGTGCCCGAGATGGTCTGCGTCCCCCAATGGGAGCTCATCAAGATCGCCCACTTCACCGAGGCGGCCAACAAGCTCTTCGCCGACCTGGGCCCTTACCTGGCCGGCGACAAGGCCAAGGAGTTCCCTCTGCTGGCCAACTACGACACGGCGGCCTGGCAGTACAGCGTCTTCGGCGGCATGCTCCAGGGCATCCCCTGGCAGAACGACCCGTTCCCGCAGGCCACGTTCGTCCGCGGGGACATCCTGAAGGACCTGGGCCTGGAGCATCCCAAGAGCGCCGACGACCTGATGACGCTCGGCAAGGCGATCACGGACCCGAAGAAGAAGCGCTGGGCGTTCGGCGGCATGGACAAGGAGGTCCAGCGCGCCTTCGGCGCTCCGCGCGAGTGGCGCAAGAAGAGCGACGGCACCCTCGAGTACAAGTACGAGACCGCCGAGTGGGCCGCGCACGTCGAGTTCATGGCGAAGCTCTTCTCGAACGGATACGTCCACCCGGACGTCGTGGCCAACAAGAACGCCGACAACAAGGCCATCTTCGGCAGCGGCCAGATGATCATCTACTGGGACGGCCTCGGCGCCTGGCACGAGAACCTCGACCGCTTCCTGCCGGACAACTCCAAGTTCAAGATGGAGATCGTCAACCCGTATCCGCAGCACGCGGGCGGCACCCCCATCGTGTGGCGCAACGAGCCCGCCAGCATGTTCGCCTTCATCAAGAAGGGCCTCGGGGACGCGCGCACGCGCGAGCTGCTCGCCCTGGCCAACTGGACCTCGGCGCCGTTCGGGACGCAGGAGTACGAACTGGTCTCCAACGGCGTCGAAGGCAAGCACTACACGGTCGAGAACGGCGTCATCAAGACGACGGCGCTCGGGCGCAAGGAGGTCGCGCCCACGTACCTGTTCCTGTCGGGGCGGCCCAACGCCAACGCGACGAGCCAGTACAGGGACCTCGTGCAGTCGCTCTACGACTGGGAGTCGAACGCCGCGAAGCTCCTGTCCAACGACCCGTTCGTGGGTCTCCGGGTGGAGACGCCGTCGAAGATGGCCGGGCTCGTCACGCCCATCGAGGACAAGATGCAGGAGATCTTCCGGGGCAAGCGGCCGGTCTCCGAGTGGTCGAGCGTCGTCAAGGAGTGGCAGGACCAGGGCGGGAACGAGGCCCGGGAGTTCTACATGAAGGTCGCGCGGGAGAACGGCAGGCTGTGAGACCCGTGAGAACCCGCGCAACGGTAAGAGGCTGTTCATGGGTGTGATCACGGCCGGACGGACGGCTCCGCAGCCCAGCAGGACCGCCCCGCAGGAGCTCACCTGGAGGGCCAAGCTCCGCCGGGACTGGCCTCTGCTCGTGATGAACCTGCCGATGCTCCTGCTCGTCGTCGCCTTCTGGTGGATCCCGGCCCTCGGCAACGTCATCGCGTTCCAGGACTACAACCCGTACACCGACGGGATCGCCGGGTCCCCGATCATCGGCTTCACCAACTTCGGGCTGCTCCTCCAGGACCCCCAGTTCCTGCGCGCCATCGCGAACACCCTGTCCATCACGGCCTTCCAGCTCGTCTTCTACTTCCCCGTGCCGATCATGCTGGCGCTGCTGCTCAACAGCATCGTCTCGGCCCGGCTGAGGGCGTTCGTGCAGGGCGTGGTCTACATGCCGTTCTTCTTCTCCTGGGTGCTGGTCATCGCCATCTTCCAGCAGATGTTCGGCGGGGCGGGGCTGCTGGCCCAGATCCTGCGGGAGCGCGGCCATGAGGCTGTCGACTGGATGACGAACTCGGACACGTTCATCCTGCTGATCACGTCCCAGACCGTCTGGAAGGACGCCGGCTGGGGGGCGATCATCTTCCTCGCCGCACTCAGCACCATCGACCCCAACCTGTACGAGGCCGCCGCCGTGGACGGGGCCCGCCGCTGGCGTCGCATGTGGCACATCACGCTGCCCGGGCTGCGTCCGGTGATCGTGCTCCTGCTGATCCTGCGGCTCGGGGACGCGCTGAACGTGGGGTTCGAGCAGTTCATGCTGCAGCGCAGCGCCGTCGGCAGCGCGGCGTCCGAGGTCTTCGACACGTTCGTGTACTGGTCGGGCCTGCGTACCGGGGACCTGGGGTACGGGGCGGCGGCCGGGCTGTTCAAGGGCCTGGTCGGGCTGCTGCTCATCGTGGCGGCCAACCGGGTCGCGCACGCGTTCGGCGAGCGAGGGGTGTATTCGCGATCATGACCGTACTCACCTCGCGGAAGCCCTCCCGGCTCGCGCCGTGGGAGGAACGCCCTTCGCCGTTCGGCCAGCTCGGCAAGGGCACGCTGATCACGCTGGTCGTCGTGGTGGTGCTCGGCCCTCTCTACACCATCGTCCTGACCAGCCTCAGCTCGGCCGCCACGGTCAACCGCGTGGGCGGGCTGGTGCTGGTGCCGGAAGGGATCACGTTCGAGGCGTACGAGCAGATCTTCTCCGACACGGTCGTCAGCAGGGCCGTCCTGGTCAGCACGGGCGTCACGGTGGTCGGGACGCTCCTCAGCGCCGGCGTGAGCATCCTGGGCGCGTACTCGCTGTCGCGCCCGGGCTCGTTCCTGCACCGCCCGCTGCTGTTCAGCGTGCTGCTGATGTTCGTCTTCTTCCCCGGCATCATCCCGGTCTACCTGATGGTCAGCGGCCTGGGCCTGAAGGACAGCTACTGGTCGCTGATCCTCCCGACGGCCGTCTCGGCGTTCAACGTGGTGGTGCTGCGCTCGTTCTTCATGAGCATCCCGGGAGAGGTCCTGGACAGCGCCCGCATCGACGGGGCGGGCGAGTTCCGCATCCTGTGGCGCATCGTCCTGCCCATGTCGAAGGCGGTCACGGCCGTGGTGGCGATGTTCTACGCGGTCGGCTACTGGAACGCCTGGTTCAACGCGATGCTCTACATCGACGACACCAGGAAGTGGCCGCTGGCGTTGATCCTGCGCCAGTATGTGGTGGACTCCAACCCGCTGCCCAGCGCCACGGCAGGCGTGACCGGCGACGCCCCGCCGACACTCGCCATCAAAATGGCCATCGTGGTCATCGCGGTGATCCCCGCCTTGATCATCTACCCCTTCGTCCAACGCCACTTCACCAAGGGCGTGATCGTGGGCGCCATCAAGGGCTGACGAGCAAGGCCTTCCATGCGGCCCTCGCTAGCGCTCGGACGTGTCCATCGGGGTCTCGCGGCTTCGCCACGAGACCCCGGGCGAGAGCGCCGGGATCCCCAGCCTCATCGGCGTTGCACGAGACACCGCAGTCGAAAACTTCGTCTACATCTCCTCCGCCAGCGCCCACGCCGACAGCCCCGTCGAGTTCTTCCGGCTCAAGTTCGAGGCCGAGCGCTTACTGCGCACCAGCGGCCTGCCGTACTCGATCCTGCGGCCCACCCACCTGATGGACACCTGGGTGGAGATGCTCACCGAGTCGATCACCAAGCAGGGGAAGACCACCGTATTCGGCTCGGGCACCAACCCGGTCTCATGGGTGGCCGGCAAGGACGTCGCCAAGGTCGCCGCCGCGCTCGCCATGCGCCCCGGCGAAGGCTGGTCCGCCGACCTCGGCGGGCCCGAGGCGCTACCGCTCACGAAGGTCAACGAGCTCATCGCGGCCTCGCTGGGCCTGAAGATCAAGGGTGAGAACAGGATGCCAGTCGGGATGCTCCGCGTGATGAGGCCGCTGACCAGGCCGTTCAACGCGGTCCTCGCCCGGCGGATGCAGATGGGGGCACTGCTGGACACCCAGTCGCAGATCGTCGACTCCAGCACGGCTTGGGCCCGGTTCGGCGAGCCGATGTCCCTGTCGACGTGGCTGGAGATCAACCACCCGAGCGGCTGGGAAGGAGTCTGACGTTCGGCAGCCCTCGGCGCGTTCCCCGTTCACCCGCCGCGTGCCGCTCGGAGTCCGTCTTCCACGGCCCGTAGCGTTCCGGCAGATCACGCCACCGCACCCCGGTCCGCACTCGGTGCAGGATCCCGTGATCACCTGCCGGTGATCCCACCACGGACGCGGTCATACTGCGTTCGTGACCCTTGAAGAGGTACGTGTCCACCACCGCAGTGGGCAATGGTGCTCCGGTGTCCGAACAGGCGACAACCTCGTGGCCTATGACGTTGAGATCCTTCCCCCGTGGCGGGTTCCCGGCCGGCCCACGACCGATCGCTGCTTCGTGATCGCCGACGAAGGGATACAGATCCGAAGGCCGGTCACCTTCGTCGACGCACTCGAAGGCGGTTGGTACATCGACCTGGTCGAACTGGAGGAAGCGGGCCCGAAGCGGCTGGTGGTCCACGACCTCTACGTGGACATCGTCGTGCCCCCGGTCAGCCGGCGCTACGAGGTCCTGGACCTCGACGAGCTTGCCGACGCGCTGGAGGACGACGCCATCGACGCCGCCACCGCAATCAGAGTTTTGCGCAACGCTCAGCGCTTCATCGACAAGCACCTGCGCGACCTGAGCCAGGACCCGCCGAGCTCGTGGCCGGACTTCCCACCGGCAGCCATTCTGGACCTGGCTGAGCTGCCGCCCTTCGACGTCGCATGAGACGGCTCCGCCCAACTCCTAGATTCGTTCGACTTCGAGTACGAGCTTGCCGGTGGTCCGGCCGGACTCGATGCGGCGGTGGGCCTGCGCTGCCTGATCCAGCCGTAGCGACTCGACCTGCACCCGAAGCTCCCCACCGGCGGCCGCGGCCACAGCCCGGCGCAGCGCCCGGCCTGCTTCCGCGGGGAAAGCGGCGGAGAAGGCCGCCAGGTTGAACCCGGAGACCGTCTTGTTGGTGAACCACAGTTCGTTGGCCGAGATCCCCACGTCCTCGGCGCCGGAGGCGTTGCCCATCACCACCATCCGGCCCATCGGCGCGAGCAGGTCCAGGCTGCCGCGCCGGGCCGGACCGCCGACCATGTCCACCACGACGTCGAACCGACCGGCCTCGGCCACCTGGTCGCGCAGGACGACCTCGTCGTAGCCGAACGCCCTGGCGGTCTCGATCTTGGCGGGGCTGCCCACGGTGCCCACCACGCGGCCCGCGCCCAGCAAGCGGGCGGCCTGGCCGAGCTGGCTGCCCACACCTCCGGCGGCGGCGTGCACGAGCACGCTTTCCCCGGGTTCGATGCGGGCCACCCGGTCGAGCACGAGGAACGCGGTGGTGCTGTTGGAGGGCAGCGCCGCCGCGATGCCCAGCCCCAGGTCGTGGCCGTCCAACGGGGCCACCAGGTCCGCGGAGGTGACCACCGTCTCCGCATAACCGCCGCTGTCGACGATCGTCAGGGCGGCGACCGACTGGCCCACGCGCAGCCCCTCGACGCCGGGGCCGAGCGCCCGGATGCGGCCGGACACCTCGATGCCGGGTACGAAGGGCAGCGGCACGTCCACCACGCCCTGCCGGTAGAGGATCTCGGCGAAGTTCGCGCCCGCGTAGGCCACGTCGATGGAGACCTGCCCGGGCCCGGGCTCGGGAAGCCTGACCTCGTCGAGGCGGAGGACGTCCGCGCTGCCGAATTCGGGGATCGTGATTGCCTTCATGCCGTCCATCGTGCTGGGACGGCTCTCAGCAAGGCAGTGTCAGCTCATCCTGGGTGTGCCACCACCAGGCTCTCCACCTTCGCCTTGGTGTCGGTGTCGGGATGCGGCGTGTGCAGCACCACGTTGAGGTCCGTACGATCCGGCAGCCGGAACAGCGAGTACTCGAAGACGAGGTCCCCGGCTTCGGGGTGCGTGATCGCCTTGATCCCCTGGGAGCGGGAGCGGACATCCGGCCGGGCCCACAACTCCGCGAACTCCGCGCTGGCGCCGCACAGCTCTTCGGCGATCTGCCCGAAGAGCGGGTCGTCGTGATAGCGGGCCGCGCTGGCACGGAAGTCGGCCACCATGTCCGGGGCGAACTCGTGCCATTCGGTGAACCTGCCGCGGTAGATCGGATGGGTGAAGAACGCCACCATGCAGTTGCGGACCTCGCCGTCGAATCCGAACACCCACCTGGCCGCGTCGTTCATCGCCACCAGGTTGTAGTGCCGATCCAGCACATGCGCCGGGTTGGGCATCCAGGCGTCCAGCACCGCGCGCAGCTGCTCGCTCACCGGCGCGCCCGGCCGGCCCGCGGGGTCCGGCGGGTTCAGCCCGGCGAGCACGTACAGGTGGGCCCGTTCCGCCTCGTCGAGCTGCAGCGCGCGGGCGACCGCGTCCAGCACGGCGTCGGAGACCTTGATGTCGCGTCCCTGCTCCAGCCAGGTGTACCAGGACACTCCCACCCCGGCGAGCACCGCCACCTCTTCCCGGCGCAGTCCCGGAGTGCGGCGGCGCCCTCCGGCGGGCATTCCGGCGTCGGCGGGGGTGAGAGCCTCCCGCTTGCCACGCAGGAACTCTTTGAGCTGGTCACGGCGACCTTGACTGGCAGTCACCAACACACCATAGGCGACCATAGACCACCACCCCTCCTACTCGACGACGGGGCGCACGTCCACGCTGCCGTAGCGGGCGGTGGGGATCTTCTCCGCCCATGAGGTGGCGGCGTTGATGTCCGCGACGTCGACGATGTACAGGCCGGCGACGACGGCGCCGGACGTCGGCGCGACCCCGTCGTCCACGACCGTGGCGCCGTCGCGCACGCTCACCGTCCGGCCGCTGCTGGCCTCGTGGAAGCCGGCCTCGTACGCGAGGACGCCGGCCTCTCGCACCTCCTTGTCATAGGCGAACCAGTCCGGCACCTCTCCCTGGGCCGGGCCCGTCGCCGCGGGGTCGTACTGGTAGACGAGGGCGAACTTGGGCATGGTCCTGCTCCTGTGCTCATCGAGGTGGGTGGGTCTGCCGCCTGCGGCGTCGCCCTCACGCTACGAGAGATTCACCGGCCGGACTTGTACAGAAGCGACAGGGGCTCGTCCGGGTCCGGACGCTGCAGCTCGGTCGCCGTACGGCCCATGAAACGGGTGAGCGAGCGGGCGAGGTGCGGCTGGTCGTAGTAGCCGAGCCGGTGCACCACGTCCAGCGGCGCGACACCCTCGCCGAGGAGCATGGCCGCCTCCCGGGCGCGCTCGATCTGCCGGATCGCCCCCTGCGTCAGCCCGGTGGCGGCGACCACCCGGCGCTGCACCGAGCGGGCGCTCAGCCGCGGGGCGTCGTCGCCCGCGACGACGTCGGTCACCAGCGGGTCGCGCACCAGGATGCCGGAACGCACGAGCCGCTCCACGAAGACCTCGGCGTTGTCGAAGCCCGGCAGCTCCCACTCCTCCCCCTGCAGCACGAACGTGTCCGAGGTCACGTGCGGGGACAGCACGGCCGAGTCGACCAGGCCCTGGACCGGCAGGTGCGGCATGGCCGCGCCGTGGGCGAAGATGATCCCGAACGCGGATCCGTCCGGGCTCATGTCCACCGTGGTCGGCCTGGTCTCCGGCCCGCGGATCGCGACGTGCGCGCGCCCGCAGTGCTCCCAGATCACCAGCTCCCAGTTGGAGTTGGCGACCGAGTGCATCCGTTTCGCCGTGGAGACGCCCTCGCTGCGGTAGACCCGCTCGATGTAGGGCGAGTCCGACGTCCGGTCCTCGTTCTCCATCACCATCGCATCTCCCCACGTCAGGTCATCATTCTCGCCAGATCGCCGGAGAACGCGCCACTCAGGCGGCGGGGAGGGGGTCCTGGCCGAGCAGGCGGTGGCCGTTCTCGGCGGAGGCGCGTACGGCGGCGAAGCCGTAGGCGGTCATCGCGGACTCGTACTCGGCCAGGGCTCGATCGGCACGCCGGTACGGAGCGCCAGGGCGAAGACCGTGGAGGTGTCCCAGTGGTCGAAGATCGCCCGCACCCGGGGGTGCCAGTCCGCGATCGCCCGCAGGGCGCGGACGAGCTCACCGGCACCCCCGGCCTGACCCGCCGCTTCGAGCTGGGCCTGGCCGGGATCCTCAACGAACTCGACCGCGAACGCCGCAAATGACCGCGAACGACGAAGACCTGGCCGCTGTCGGCCAGGTCGTCATCAGGTCTGAACTACGCCTCGCTCAACGGCGACGGCGGCTGCGACGGCGGTTGGAACGGCTGCTGCTGTCGCTGTTGATCCTCTTCTTCGGCCCCAGTGGATTGGGCCCGGGAGGCTCCATGGCCACGGGCAAGATCCTCGCAGCTGACATGTAACTCGGGAAGATCATGATTCGCTCCTTTCGGGAATGTGATGGAGCGGTCGAGGGACTGGAGCGCACATCCCCGACCGACTATTCGGACATACCCCTCATAAAGCCACATTACCCCGCAAACCATTCCCCAGCTCTGGCGCGTCCGAAACATGAGCCTTGAGAGCCGTTGGGGCGTTCAGCCCGCTGCAATCCGATTGCATGGCCGGTTAAAAATACTCCCAAATGTCAGAGTCGGCGGAGGGGGATGCGACGGATGCGGTTCGCGGTGCTGGGGCCTGTGCGCCTCTGGCGAGGAGACGTCGAGCTGAACTCCGGTCCTCCGCAGCAACGAGCCCTGCTCGCCCTCCTGCTGGCGTACGCGGGACGGCCCGTGAGCCTGGACGAGATGGTCGACGTCCTCTGGGGGCAGGACCCGCCGTCCAGCTCGATCAACGTCGTCCACAGGTACGTGGGCAACCTGCGCCGGTTGCTGGAACCGGGGCTGCCGCCCAGGGCGGAGGGCGGCTGGCTGCTCCGGGGCGCGGGCGGGTACCGCCTGAAGGCCGACGCCGGCACGCTCGACCTGCTGCGCTTCCGCCACCTGGCCGGACAGGCCCGCTCGGCCGCCCCGGCGGAGGCGGTGGAGCTCTACGCGGAGGCGCTGGCCGTATGGCAGGGGGAGGCGGCGGCGGGCGTTCCGGCCGAGGTGCGGTCCCTGCCCGTGTTCGCCGCTCTGGAGCAGGAGCGGATCATGGTCGCGCTGGAGGCGGCCGACGTGGCGCTGGAGCACGGCGGGATGGTCGGACTGCTGCCCGCGCTGAGGGCGGCGGCCACCCGGCATCCGCTGGACGAGCGGCTCCAGGCCAGGCTGGTGCTCGCCCTGGCCACCACCGGCCGCCAGGCCGAGGCGCTGGACACCTGGCAGGCGGTCCGGGACGAGCTCGCCGAGGAGCTGGGCGTCGAACCGGGTCAGGAGTTGCGCGCCGCCCAGCAGCGCGTACTGACCGAGCCCGCCGACGGGCTCGCGACGGACGCGGCGGACACGGTGGTGCGGCCCGCTCAGCTCCCCGCCGATCTCGCCGTCTTCGCGGGCAGGCGGGCCGACCTGGCCAAGGCCCTCGCCCTGCTCGACGGGGACGCGCTGAGAACGGTCGTGATCAGCGCCATCGGCGGCATGGCGGGGGTCGGCAAGACGACGCTGGCGGTTCACTGGGCGCACCAGGTGGCCCACCGCTTCCCGGACGGCCAGCTGTACGTGAACCTGCGCGGCTTCGACCGCCAGGGCTCCGCCATGGACCCCGCCGAGGCCCTGAGGAGCTTCCTGGAGGCGCTCGGCGTGCCGCCGCACCGGATCCCGGTCGCGGTGGACGTGCAGGTCGGGCTGTACCGGAGCCTGCTGGCCAAGCGCCGGGTGCTGATCCTGCTGGACAACGCCCGCGACGCCGAGCAGGTACGCCCGCTGCTGCCCAGCAGCCCCGGCTGCCTGGTGCTGATCACCAGCAGGGACCGGTTGCCGGGCCTGCTGGCGACGGAGGGGGCGCTGCCGATGACGCTGGACCTGTTCCCGGCCGAGGACGCCCGGGAGTCGCTGGCCCGGCGGCTCGGCGAGGAGCGGGTCGCGCGGGAGCCGCAGGCGGTGGACGAGATCGTCGAACGGTGCGGCGGCCTGCCGCTGGCCCTGGCCGTGGTGGCCGCCCGCGCCGCCGCCAACCCGGCCTTCCCGCTGTCCGCGATCGCCGCCGAGCTGCGCGGGACGCCCGCGACGCTGGACGCCTTCGCGGACGGCGATCCGGCCGTCGACGTGCGGGCGGTGTTCTCGTGGTCGTACCGGTCGCTCAGCGCGGAAGCGGCCCGCCTGTTCCGCCTGCTGGCGCTGCATCCGGGGCCTGATATCAGCGCCGGGGCGGCCGCCGCCCTCGCGGGTGAGCCCGTACGGCGTGCGCTGAACGAGCTGACCAGGGCCAGCCTGCTCACCGAGCACGCCCCCGGCCGGTACGCCGCGCACGATCTGCTGCGCGCGTACGCGACCGAGCTCGTGGCGGACTCCGAGGACGATCGGGACGCGGCCGTAGGACGGCTGCTCGACCACTACACGCAGCAGGCGCACGGGGCCTGCAGGAAGTTCGCGCCGTTCTGGGTGCGGCCGGAGCTGGGCCGGCCCGTGCCGGAGTTCGATGACGACCGGCAGGCGCTGGCCTGGTTCACGGCCGAGCACCCCGTGCTGATGTCCGTGGTGGAGCTGGCGGCCCAGGGCGGGTTCGACACGCACAGCTGGCAACTGGCCTGGGCGCTGGAGCGCTTCCTCGACCAGCAGGGCCACTGGCGCGACTGCGCGACCGTACAGCGCCACGGGCTCGCCGCCGCCCAACGGCTGGGGCACCGGGCCGCGCAGGCGCACCTGCATCGGGCGCTGGCCCGCGCCTCCGCGCGGCTCGGGGACTATCACGTGGCCTGGCCCGGCATCCGGCGTTCGCTGGAGCTGCACGAGGAGCTGGGCGACCTGGCCGGGCTGGCCACCGCCCACCGCAGCCACGCGTGGCTGCTCGACCAGGTCGGCCGGTACGAGGAGTCGATCAAACAAGCCGAACGGGCCCTCGCCCTGTACGCGGCCACCGGCAACCCGGCCGGCGAGGCCAGCATGCTGCACGCGCTCGCCTGGACCCACATCAGGCTGGACCAGGACTGCCGGGCCGCCACGTACCTCCAGGACGCCTTGATCAAGCTGAACGGCCTGAGCAACCGCTACGGCGACGCGGGTGTCCTGGACGGCCTCGGCTACGCCCTGCACCGGATGGGCGACTACGAGCGGGCCATCGTCTACTACCGGCACGCCCTGACCCTCTACCGGGACGTCGGCGACCGCTACAACGAGATCGGCACCCTGCGCCACCTCGGCGACAGCCACCGCGAGGCCGGCGACCATGACGCGGCCCGGGACTCCTGGCAACAGGCCCTGGACCTGGTCGACGAGGTCGTCGATCCGTCCACGGCCGACGAGATCCGCTACAAGCTCCTCTGCCTCGACATGCCCGACCTGGTGGGCGCCGAGAGACGCGTCAGACGCTCCTGCCGCGGCGGCCCCTGACCACGCCCCCGGCGCGTCAGCCCCGCTTGTTGTAGAGGTGGAGGGCGAGCGGCCCGCACACCGCAGCGATGGCAGCGGTCGCGATGAGCGACCAGACGAGAGATCCCCCGGTGCCGGCGGCGTTGTTCATCAGGCCCCTGGCCGCGGCGGCGACGTGGCTGAGCGGGTTGACCTCGACGAAGGCCTGGAGCCAGCCGGGCATGGTGCCGGGCTGGACGAAGATGTTGCTGGCGAACGACAGCGGCATCAGCACGACGTTGGCGATGCTGATGACGACGGCCGGATCGGGCACGAGCAGGGCGACCGTGGCCCACAGCAAGGACAGGGAGAGCCCGAAGGCGACGATCAGGGCTATGGCGGCGAGCACTCCAGGTGCGCCACCTTCCGGCCGGTAGCCCATGATCAGCCCGAGGACCACCACGATGCCGGAGGCGAACAGGTAGCGGGCGGCATCGCTGAGCAGGCCACCGAGCACGAAGGCGCCGCGCCAGACGGACAGCGAACGGAAGCGGTCGAAGGCTCCGGTGGTCACGTCCTTGGCGAGCCGGGCACCGCCGTACATGGTGACGATGGCGATGCTCATGCTCAGCGTGCCGGGCAGGAGGAAGGTGAGGTAGTCGCCGGTCGAGCCGCTGACGGCGCCGCCGAACAGGTAGGTGAACAGCACGGTGAACAGGATCGGGATGGCGATCGAGTCCACCAGCTGTTTGGGGTCGTGCTTGATCTTGAGCATGGCTCGCCGGCCGAAGGTCGCGGAGGCGGCCAGCGCCCCGGCGCGGCGGTGTTGCCGGCCGGTGGCGAGCAGGATGTCGATCGGGGAGGTCTGCGCCGCGGCGGGGCGCGTGACGGCGGCCGGGGTGCTCATGCGTCCACGTCCTGGTGGTCGGTGGTGGCTGTGTGGCCGGTCAGGGCGAGGAAGGCCTCGTCCAGGCTGGGCTGTCCGAGAGCGACCTCGGCGACGCCCACCCGGGCGTCGGCGAGCTGGGTCATGGCGTGCCCGACCAGCCGGCTCACGTCCGTCGCGTCGGCCGGGGTGGCGAGCAGCATGGACAGGGAGAGCGGGTCGGCGGCCAGACGGACCGTCCCGTTCAGGGCGGCGGCCAGGATCTGCCGCGCTCGCGGACGCTGCTCGCCGTCGAGGAGCCGGACGCGCAGGGTGCCCGAGCCGACTCGGGATTTGAGCTGGGCGCTGGTGCCCTCGGCCACGATCCGGCCGCGGTCGATGACCACGATCTGCTCGGCGAGCTGGTCGGCCTCCTCGAGGTATTGGGTGGTGAGCAGCACCGTGGTGCCGGCCGCGGCGATCTGGCGGACCAGCTCCCAGACCTGGGTACGGCTGCGCGGGTCGAGCCCGGTGGTCGGCTCGTCGAGGAACAGCAGGTCAGGGGTCACGATCAGGCTGGCCGCGATGTCCAGCCGGCGGCGCGTCCCGCCGGAGTATCCGCCCACCGGGCGGCCGGCCGCGCCGGTCAGGTCGAAGGCGGCCAGCAGGTCGTCGGCTCGCTGCCTGCCGGCAGCGCGGGGCAGGCCGTGGAGACGGGCGAGGACGGTCAGGTTCTCGTACCCGGTCAGGTCCTCGTCCAGGGCGGCGAACTGGCCGGTCACGGCGACCCGGGCGCGGATCGCGCCCCGCTCGCCGATCACGTCGTGGCCGAGGACGCGGGCGGTGCCGCCGTCGGGCCGGGTCAAGGTGGCCAGGATGCGGATCGTGGTGGTCTTGCCCGCCCCGTTGGGGCCCAGGAACCCGAACACCTGACCGCGCCGGACCGTGAGGTCGATCCCGTCCAGTGCCCGGTTCTCGCCGTAGACCTTGACCAGGCCGTACGCCTCGATCGCCGGCTGCTCCCCAGCCGCGCTGTTCTTTGACATGCCGTAAGACTTATTTATCTCTTACAGATTGTCAAGGTTATGCCGAGCGGATATCATCGCTGCGATGGCCGACACACTCGACCCCGCCAGGCCCGCCCGCCGTCGCCGGTCCGACGCCCGGCGCAGCATCGACGCGATCCTCAACGCGGCCCGCGTCGCGCTCGGCGAGCGACCCGACGCCAGCATGGAAGAGATCGCCACCGCGGCGAACGTCAGCCGCCAGACCGTCTACGCGCACTTCCCCTCACGCGACGCCCTCATCGACGCCCTCATCGAGACAGCGGCCGCCGAATACTCCGCCCTGCTCGACGCCGCCGGCCTCGAGACCGCGCCGCCCGCCGACGCGCTGGCCCAGTTCCTCGACGCCGGCTGGCGGTTCCTGAGCCGCCACCCCCTCCTGCTCGACCCCACCACGACCTCGGTCCACCGGCCCAAGAGCAACGACCCCCACGACGTCGTGCCACCGCGCCTCGAACGGCTCATCCGGCGAGGCCAGGGCACCGGCGACCTCGACCCGTCGCCCCCGGCCGCCTGGCTCGCCGCCGCCGTCATCGGACTCCAGCACGCCGCAGCGGCGGAACTCGCCGACGGCCGCCTCACCGCCGACGAGGCGGCGGCCCTGTGCCTGGAGAGCACGCTGCGCCTCTGCGCCCGGCCGCCTGCGAGCGGCTAGGACGCGTGCGGTAGGTCGGTTCCGTACGGCGGACGGGTCGTAGAACGGACCTCCGGCCGGCAAGCCGTGTGACCATTCCCGCCCCGGTCGCGTCTGCATGTGACGTGACAATCGAAACCGTTCGGGGGGCGACATCATCGAGGAGCTGTACCGCGAGCACTGGCCGCTCGTGTGCGGGTTCCTCCTGCGCAGGACCCGTGATCCGCATCTCGCCGAGGACCTGGCGCAGGAGACGTTCATCAAGGCGACCAGGGCACTGCTCGGCTGGCGCGGGGAGAACTCGGCGGCCTGGCTCCTCACGATCGCGCGCAACACCCTGCTGGATCACGTCCGCAGGAGCCGCCGCGAGCCGGCCCTCCCCAACCCCGACGAACTGGGCGTACCACCGCTGCACGTGGAATCGCTCGACGTGCGCGACGCGCTCGAACGGCTGCCCGAGCAGCAGTGCCGGCTGCTCAAACTGGTCTACTTCGAAGGCTTCTCCATGGTGGAAGTCGCCGCGATGACCGGCAGGTCCCACAACTCGATCAAGACCGCGGTGTGGCGGGCGAGGGCCGCCTTCGCCGACCTTTACCAGGAGAACCCATGAACATGCCCGAGATGCCTGAGATGCCAGACCTGCCGGACTTCGACCCCAAGCGCACCCGGCGTGCGGTCCGGCGGGGACTGTTCAGGACGGTCGCCATCGTCCTGGCCGTGCTGGCGCTGCTCGCGGTGGCCGCGACCGAGGGCTCGTCCCTGGTGCAGACCCGCGGCGACCGGGAACGCCGCATGCAGGCCGTGCTCGGCACCGCCTTCCAGATCTACAACCCGGCCTATACGGTGACGATCGGCTCCTGCTGCCAGACCACGCCCGTCTCGATGTCGTTCGAGGTGGCCGCGCGTCCCCTGGGGCCGGTCGGGGCCTGGCCGGTCGGGAGCGAGTCGTACACGCTCAGCCAGGACTTCTTCGGCCGCGTGGGCCGCCTGCCGCTGGGCCACACCGCCAACACCAGGCTTTCCCAGTCCCTGTTCGACCTCGGCACCACGCTGACGACCAAGGACGAGGTGCGCGCGGTGCTCGCCCGGCTGCCCGCCGACCTCAGCGCGCTGGCGGTGGTGGAGTTCGAGCAGCCGCTCGGCGAGGCCGAGCTGAAGGCGTTCGTCAAGCAGTACCGGACCTGCGCCGAACGGGTCGCGTACGAGCGCAGACCCGGCTCCCTCCCGATCACCTGGGGCTTCGACTACTGGGCCGACGGGATGGAGCTCGGCAAGGGCGGCGACATGACCGATGACGCGTGCGGCGGCGGCCTGCCGCGGTTCCGCAAATGGACCGGCCTGCTGCGTGACCACGACAACGCCAACCTGCGCTCCTTCGACCTGTCCCTGGACCGGCTGCGCAAGGCGGCCGAGGCCGGGCTCGCCTACGGCTATGTGGACCAGCTCAGCTCGGTCCGCGAGCTGCGGGAGCTGATCAAGGACCCGAAGGTGCGCACGATCCGCCTGGCCGGCGTGACGTTCGACCTGGACCGGGCCCGCCCCTAACCTGGGGCGGGGATGGCGGCTTCGCAGCGGGGCCCCGTCAGCTCTCCCCGAGAAGCTGTGATGGCGGCTACGCCGGACGGCCAGGAGTTCCAGGCCGTCCAGCCCTGGCGGGAACGCTATTGCTCGGGCGGGACGGCTGCCAAGTTCAGCACCCAGTACTTGGCCGGCTTCTGCTCCTTGGTGACGCCCCAGTAGACGATCGTGCTGGCCTCCGACGAGGTGCCGACGCCGCTCCAGTCGCCGACTCTCGTGATCGCGGCCTGCTTGCCGGTGGTCAGGTCGTACACGGTGTCCCCGGAGTGCAGGAAGCGGTCGAGAATGGGGTAAGGGGAGAGCCCGTTCATGAACCCGGCCGCTGGCAGCCTGCGGAACCCGCTTCCGTCGGGGCGCTGGATGATGCCCCTGTCATCCAGGCGGCCGTGGCACCAGGTCGGCCCGCATCGCAGGCCCGTCGTGCCCGGTTTGACGGTGATCTTGGTCTCCGTGCCCTCGGCCAGGTTGACGATCTTCGTCTGGTTGGTCTCCAGGGTGCCGGGCCCGTCACCGATGTCGCTGGCCCAGGGCCAGTGGATCAGGTGCAGGTTCTCGTCGCTCAGCAGCTCGATGGTGCTGCCCAGGAGCGGTTTCCGGTGCACCCCGCCCTTCACGGCCGACCAGACGACCTGATCTCCGTCGAGTCCGATGGTGTTGATGGCGTACTCGGTCGTCGTGTAGATCTTCTGCGCCTTCCCGCCGGACAGAGGGACCCACCAGATCTCCGCGACCCTGTTCTGGTTCTTGTCCGTGCCGGTCGCGAACCAGGCGACGTTCGTGCCGTCGGTCGTGGCGCTCTGCGGGTAGTACTTCTTCAAGCCCTTGGTCGCCGGCACCTTCGTGACCAGCCGCGCCTTGCCGGTTTTGGTGTCATAAATCTCGATCTTTCCGGCCTTTTCGAACGAGGACTCCGCTATCAGCAGCACCTCGGTGGCGTTGATCCCGGTGACCGGGCGGTAGCGCCAGCCGTCGGCGTTCCTGGCGGGCATCTGGAAGAGCGCCTTCGGCCACAGCCTCCCGACCGGCATCCCCGCGGGACCCCTGGGCGTCGCCGTCACGGTCCTGGTGGTCACCGTGATCGTGGGTTCCGCGACCGCCCCGCGATCTTCCTCAGCTGCGGGTTGGGCAGCCGTCTCGATGCCTTCGCCGCCTCCGCGGACGAAGATCCCCTTGGTGGCGGCCGTACCCGCCCCCACCACGACCACCACCGCGGCCACCGCCAGCAACTGCGCGCGCCGCCTGGTCCTCCGGCTCCTGCGCTCGCCGACCCCGGCCAGCAGGTCGGGCTCCGGAGCCCGCTCGGCTGCCTGCCGCAGCGCCCCCACCAGATCACCTTCCGTCCTCATGCCGGCCCTCCGCTCGTCTCCCGATCTCATGTGCGTCCCCTTTCGAGCACAGCGGGCCTGATCCTGAGCGTGGCGAGCGCCCGGAACGCCTGGCTGCGCACTGTTCCCCGAGAGATGCCGAGGATCGCGGCGATCTCGTCATCCGGCAGGTCCTCGTAGTACCGCAGGACCAGCACGGCCCGCTGCCTCCTGGGCAGCGTGGCGAGCTCCTTCCAGAGCTCGCCGAAGGTGTGGGTGTCGTGGTAGGCCCCTTCCGGGACCTCGTCGATTACGTGCTCCTTGCGCCGCCTGCGCCACCAACTGATGTGCTGGCGGGCCATGGTCGTGCGCACGTACGCCTCGGGGCTGTCCTTGTTGCGTACGCGGCTCCAGGTGTCGCCCACCTTGAGCAGAGCCTCCTGGACGAGATCGGCGGCGTCCTCGGCATTGCCGGTGAGCACGTAGCCGTAGCGGAGCAGGGCTGATCCCCTGGTCCGGACGAAGTCTTCAAACTCCACACCACCGGGACGCATGAGCCGCTCGCTCTGTTGCAAAGATCCTCACCCGAAATGATCGCGCACCTGTTCCAGTCCGCGCGGCATGGTGGAAGGGGGGCGGAACGGCGCGACTCGCAGCCTTTCCAGGTCAGTTCGCCTTCGACATAGGCGAACCGGCCGAGGTGGCGGACATGCAAGCCAGCCAGCCGGGGCCAGCGGTCGCGGGACCATCGCGCGTAGGCATGCGCCATCATTTTCAGGCCCCAGTGCTACGATCTCCACCATAACTTGTACATGCATGTTCGAGTTGTCGGGAGACTGCCCGATCCTGGATGGAGGCGTGCCGTCGTGGTGCTGAGCATGGATGCCAAGCTGGTTCTGCTGGCGGCGGGACTGATCTTTCTGCTGGCGTTGCTGCTGGGCGTATGGAAATACCGCCAGATGGCCACCTCGGCGGACCACGTGGCCCACCCCTATGTGGACGTCGCACATCGAGCCGCCTTGCTCTATTCGTTCGCGACGCTGCTGCTCGCGGCGTTCGTCACGCTGAGCGGCTGGCCGTCGTTGGTCAACCTGGCGGCGGCGGGAGTCATGATCTTTTTCTTCGTGGCCGCGATCGGGACCTATATTCACCACGGCTGGCGCCGTGACACCGACAATCAGTTTCGCCATCCCGTACGCGGCACGAGCGCGTTCGTGGTCTCTCTGATCGTCGGTGAGGTCGGCGGCTTCGCCGTACTGCTGGCCGGATTCGTTCGGGCACAGCTTTTGTGAGTTGGGCGCCACTCCATCAGAGCGGGGGGCTCACAGCCCAAGACCTTGGGTCGAAACTGCGGCGGATGCCCCCGTCAGGCACCAGGGCTCCGACGCGCCTGCTGCGTCCTGGTAGGTTATAGGTCAATCACTAACCTAGGAGTCGATATGACAGCCGAGGAAGACGACGCCAACCGCCGCGCCGCTGCCCAGCACACCGTGGCCGAGCACCTGCGCCTTACCGCCGCAGGACGCACGGACGAGTGGGTGACGCTGTTCGCCCCGGACGCGGTGCTCGAGTTCCCGTTCGCGCCGGCCGGCGTGCCCCGACGGGTAACGGGGCGGGACGCACTGCTCGCGCACATGAGGAGCTTTCCCGAGACCTTTGACATCGAGTTCGTCGACCTGGTGTTCCACGAGACGGTCGATCCGAGTCTCGTGATCGCCGAGTTCCGCTCGACGGGCACCGCACGGCCGACCGGCAAGCCGTACGAGCAGAGGTGCATCTCCGTCGTCCGGACCGACGACGACGCGCTCATCACCCACTACCTGGACTACTGGAACCCGCTGGTAGCGATCGAGGCACTCACACCCCCCGACGTGCCGTCCGACCCTGACCTCAGCGTGACTTTTGGAGGCTGAGAAGAGCCGTGTTTAACTGATGCCCATGCCCGCCGCCGGCACCAGCACCAAGAGCGACGAACGACGTCCGGCCATCATGGCCGCCGCGATCGATTGCTTCGCCCAGAAGGGCTTCTACGGTACGACGACGCACGAGATAGCCAACCGGGTCGGCATCTCTCAGCCGTATCTCTATCGCCTGTACCCGAACAAGGAAGCGCTGTTCGCGGCGGCGGTCGACCACGTGTCCGTCGTGATGACCGAAACGCTGGTCGCGCACTCGTCGGCGTCGGGTGGGGCCGGGCCGGCGCCCGAGGCGGCGTTGGACGCGGCGCGCGGCGCCTACGCCGCGCTCGTCGCGGACCGGACCATCCTGCGTTTCCTCATGCACGCGAACTGTGCCGCCGGCGAGCCGCTGGTTGGGCAGGCCGTGCGGCGGTGCTACGCCAAGCAGGTTGACACCGTTCGGCAGCTGCTGGGCGACGACGACGCCGTGCGGCACTGGTTCGGCGCCGGGATGCTCGACAACGTGGTCGCCGTGCTGGGTCTGGCCGACATCGACGAGCCGTGGGCGCACGTCCTCGCCGCTCGATGACCCGACACCCGGGGGTACGCCCGCGCTGACTGGCCCGGCGGTCCGGCCGTACCCTCATGCGAGCGGGGGTTGAGGGGGATCGAAAGGGGGCGGAGCCCCAATGCCGCTTAGTTAAGGGCTTTGGTGGTGATTGTGAGGGTGTAAGCGATCTTGCCTGGGGGCGGCGGGTCGCCGGGTTTCTTGCGGGCG
>NZ_JBSFTC010000062.1:0-45948 GCF_053590415.1 Nonomuraea sp. NPDC003201 | reverse complement strand
CCGAGCCGAGGCGCCGCGGAGCCCGGGGCGTGGCGAGCCCGGGGCGCGTCCAGCCTCGTGTGCGGCAAGCCCGGGCGTGGTGAGCCCAGTCTGTGGCGAACCCGGGGCGTGGCGAACCTGGGGCGTGGCGGACCCGGGCGTGGTGAGCCCAGGTTGTGGCGAGCCTGGGACGCGTTCAGCCTCCTGTGTGGCGACCGGAGCGTGGCCGGCTCCGAGTGTGGCGGGTCGGGGCGGGTGTCGGCGGGCCGGAAGCGGTGGGCCGAGGCCGTGGTCGGCGGCGCGAATCGGTATCAGAACGTGATGGTCGGCCCGTCCTTAAGCACACTCCACTTGAGCCACTCCTTCCAGTTCTCCTGCCAATGACCCCACCCGTTCGTGGGCTCCAGCTTCCGCGGCGACCCCGTGATGATGATCGGATCCCCGATCAGCGTGTTCTTGACGAACCAGATCGCGTTCTCCGGGCTGATGTTCACGCACCCGTGGCTGACGTTCGAGTTGCCCTGCGACCCCACCGACCAGGGCGCGCTGTGCACGTACTCGCCGCTGTTGGAGATGCGGACGGTGTGGTAGACCATCAGCGAGTAGTAGCCCGACTGGCCGGGCCCGATCCCGGGCGAGGTCATGAGCGTGGAGTCCTCGCGCGACATCGCCAGGTGGATGCCGCCGGTGGTGTAGTACTTCCACTGCCCGCCCTGCCCCGCGCTCATCGGCATCTCGCGGATCTTCTTGCCGTCGCGCCGGACGTAGAGCACGTGCTCGTCGGTGCTGCCCTTGGTGATCTGCGAGCGGCCGATCTTGAAGTCGAGCCGTACGTCGCGCTTGCCGTACAGGCCGGGGCCCCCGCGCACGCCGGCCAGCTTCGCGTCCAGCCGCACCTTCGTGTGCGCGGGCCAGTACTCCAGCGGCCGGAAGTCCACGTGGCTGTCGTCGAACCAGTGCCAGGCGCCCTCCACGGGCCTGGAGCTGCGGACCGTGAGGTTGCGCTCGACGGACACCCGGTCGGCGACCGGCTTGTCGAAGGCGATCATGATGGGCATGCCGACGCCGACCGTCAGCCCGGTGTCGTCCTTGTTCGGGGTGATGGTCTGGATGTCGAACGTCTTGTTGCCCTTGACCGTGGAGAACGTGCTGGTGGTCTGGGTCTGCTTGCCCGCTTCGTCCGCGGAGACGGCGGTGATCGTGTAGCTCGACCCGGGGCGGGCGGTGACGGTGCTGCGCCAGTTGGTGCCGTCGGCGCTCAGGACGCCCTTGAGCGCCCCGGACTTGCCGCCGTCCACCCGTACGCTCTTGAGTGTGCCTCCACGGGCCGAGACGACCACAGGCTGGTCTGTGGCCACGTTCGCGGCCTTGTCCTGCGGAGAGAACGTCACAGCGGGCCCCTGGGCCCCGCCGGCCATGGCGACCCCCTCAGGCTTCGGGGCCGAGGCCCCCGAGCACGCCGCCAGCAGCGCCAGCGCCAGCAGGCCGGCCGATCCATTCGCTACGCGCCCCACGTATGACCTCCCTCGTCCGACAACGAACCCCTTGACCTGCTCACCACCCGGTTGTGCCCGAAAAGGCCCTTAGCGGCGGTCCGCATAGCAGACTTCTCATTACTACCCTCAGTGATCGAATAACCACATCGGATCACCGTTAAAGAACACAAAAAAACGGGCGTCCCCCCTCAAGGGAGACGCCCGCTCAGGCAGCCCGGGTCAGTGCGAGAAGTTGCCCCGGTAGTACTGGAAGACGAAGCCGATCATGGCCATGATGACCAGGAAGATCCCGATCAGGAACATCCAGAAGCCGATCACGAACCCGGCGAAGGCGAAGGCCGCCGCCAGGCACAGGAACAGCGGCCACCAGCTGCTCGGGCTGAAGAACCCGATCTCGCCCGCGCCGTCGCTGATCTCGGCCTGCTTGTCGTCCTCCGGCTGGGCGCCGATGCGCCGCGCGGTGAACATCAGGTAGTAGCCGACCATGAACGCGAACCCGACCGAGATCGCCATGGCCGTGGTGCCGACCGGCTCACCGTGACCCGTCGCCGCCTTGGTCCAGAACCAGTAGGCGACGTCGACACCGGCGAAGAACAGGCCGCACGCGAGGAACAGCCAACCCTGGACCTTCATCAGGCCTCGACCTCCGATGCCGTCGGCTTGGCGGACACGTGCGGGTAGTGCAGGTCGAACGCGGGACGCTCGGACCGGATGCGCGGCAGCGAGGTGAAGTTGTGCCGCGGCGGCGGGCAGGAGGTCGCCCATTCGAGCGAGCCGCCGTAGCCCCAGGGGTCGTCGACGGTGACCTTCGGCGCGCTGCGCCAGGTCTTCCAGACGTTGTAGAAGAACGGCAGCGTCGAGGCGCCCAGCACGAACGCGCCCACCGACGAGATCATGTTGAGGTCGGTGAAGCCGTCGGCCGGGCTGTAGTCGGCGTAACGACGCGGGAAGCCGAGCATGCCCAGCCAGTGCTGGATGAGGAACGTCGTGTGGAAGCCGATGAACAGCAGCCAGAAGTGCAGCTTGCCCAGCTTGTCGTCGAGCATCTTGCCGGTGAACTTGGGCCACCAGAAGTAGAAGCCCGCGAACATGGCGAACACGACGGTGCCGAAGACCACGTAGTGGAAGTGGGCCACGACGAAGTAGGTGTCGCTGATGTGGAAGTCGAGCGGCGGCGAGGCCAGGATGACGCCCGTCAGGCCGCCCAGGAGGAACGTGACGAGGAAGCCGACCGAGAACAGCATCGGCGACTCGAAGGACAGATGCCCTCGCCACATCGTTCCGACCCAGTTGAAGAACTTCACACCTGTCGGCACCGCGATGAGGAACGTCATGAATGAGAAGAACGGCAGCAACACCTGCCCGGTCGGGAACATGTGGTGCGCCCAGACCGTGATGGACAGACCGGCGATCGAGATCGTCGCGACCACGAGGCTGATGTAACCGAAGACCGGCTTGCGGCTGAAGACCGGCAAGATCTCGCTCACGATGCCGAAGAACGGCAGCGCGATGATGTACACCTCAGGGTGTCCGAAGAACCAGAACAGGTGCTGCCAGAGCAGCGCGCCTCCGTTGTCGGGGGCGAAGACGTGCGTGCCGAGCTTGCGGTCCGACTCCAGCACGAGCAGCGCGGCGGCCAGCACCGGGAAGGCCATCAGCACGAGCATGCTGGTCAGCAGGACGTTCCAGACGAAGATCGGCATGCGGAACATGGTCATGCCGGGCGCGCGCATGCAGATGATCGTGGTGATGAAGTTCACCGAGCCGAGGATCGTGCCGAGGCCGGACAGGGCCAGGCCCATGATCCACAGGTCGCTGCCGATGCCGGGCGAGTTGATCGCGTTGGACAGCGGCGTGTAGGCGAACCAGCCGAACGAGGCCGCGCCACCCGGCGTGAAGAAGCCAGACACGGCGATGATGCTGCCGAACAGGTAGAGCCAGTAGCTGACCATGTTGAGGCGCGGGAACGCCACGTCGGGGGCGCCGATCTGCAGCGGCATCAGCTCGTTGGCGAAGCCGGCGAACAGCGGCGTCGCGAACATCAGCAGCATGATCGTGCCGTGCATGGTGAACAGCTGGTTGAACTGCTCGTTGCTGGTGAACTGCATGCCCGGCTGCGCCAGCTCGGCCCGCATGATCAGCGCCATGACGCCGCCGATCAGGAAGAAGGCGAAGGACGTGATCAGATAGAGGTGCCCGATGATCTTGTGATCAGTGGAGGACAGCCACTTGGCGATCACCTGGCCCTTGGTGACGGGCCTGGCCGGCGCGCGAAGGGGTTCGTGGATGGCGGTCACTGGGCACTCCCAGCCTGGTTCGAAGCGATGTACTGGTTCCACTCGTTCGAGTCGACGAGCTTCACGTTGAACAGCATGCGGCTGTGGTCGACACCGCAGAGCTCGGCGCACCGGCCCGCGAAGATCCCCGTACGGGCCAGAGTGGTGATCTCGAACTTACGGCCCGGGTTGCCTTCCTTGATGCCGGGGATGACGTCCCGCTTGAACAGGAACTCCGGCACCCAGAACGAGTGGATGACGTCGTCGGTCGACAGGTCGAACTCGACCTTCGTGTTCGTCGGCAGCATCAGCTGGGGCCCCTGGTGATAGTCGCTCACCGGCGTGCCGGCGACGGGGGCCAGTGTCTTGCCGTTGACCGTCGTGGTGAAGCGCCAGCTCCACTGGAAGGCCTCGACCTTGACCTTCACGGTCGCGTCGCCGTCCACCTTGGCCAGCACCTGGCTGTCACGCGCGGTGAAGAAGAAGAACACCGACACCATGACGAGCGGGATCAAGGTGTAGAGCATCTCGATCGGCAGGTTGTAGCGCACCTGCGGCGGCAGATCGGCCGAGGACTTGCGCTTGCGGTGGAAGATGGCCGCCCACACGATCAGAAAGATGACGACCGCACCCGTGGCGAGCGCGGCGATCCAGGCCCCGTTCCACAGAGTCTGGACCACGCCCGCCTGCTCGGTGACATGGTCGGGAAGAAGACCACGAGACCAGTCGGCCTTCGGAACGTCATTAGCACACGCCGTAGCAGTGGCCAGCAGCAACGCCAAAGCGGCGGCACGCGGCACCCTGCGCCGGGCCAACGAACGCCGCATCGTACGGCGAGTCGGACTCACGGATCGCCTACCCCACAGATGAAGCCCAAGAGTCTTTCTCTTGGGCGCTCTTATTTCCAGATGCACAGCTGATTGCAGACACATTAGCGTGCAGGTGCTTCGCCCTGCCGCGCGACCCCTCGATGGCGCCGGAAGTGGGACGATGAGTCTCGTGGCGTATTTCGACGCGGCTTCGAGCGAGCCGCTCCACCCTCAGGCACGCGAGGCGCTGCTGGCGGCGATCGACGTCGGCTGGGCCGACCCCGCGAGACTGTACGGCCAGGCCCGCCGCGCACACCTGCTGCTGGAGCAGGCCCGCACGGAGGTGGCCGAGGCGCTCGGCGCGCGCCCGGACGAGGTGTCGTTCACATCGTCGGGCACGCAGGCCGTGCATCTCGGCGTGCTCGGCACCCTACACGGCAGACGCAGGGCCGGGCGCCACCTGGTCACCAGCGCGGTCGAGCACTCCAGCGTGCTGCACGCCGGTGGCGTGCACGAACGCGACGGCGGCACGACCGAGACGGTGGGCGTGGACCTGACGGGGCGGGTGGATCTCGAGCGGTTCACCGAGGCGGTCGCCCGGCCCGGCACCGCGCTGGCCTGCCTGCAGACGGCCAACCACGAGGTCGGCACGGTGCAGCCGGTGGCGGAGGCGGCCGCGGCGTGCCGCTCCCACGGGGTTCCGCTGCTGGTGGACGCGGCGCAGACGGCCGGCAGGATGCCGGTCCCGCCCGGCTGGTCGGTGCTGACGGCCAGCGCCCACAAGTGGGGCGGCCCCGCGGGGGTGGGCGTGCTGGTGGTGCGCAAGGGCACGCGGTTCCGCTCGTTCCTGCCCGAGGACGAGCGGGAGCGGCGGCGGGTGCCGGGGTTCGAGAACGTGCCCGGCATCGTCGCGGCGGCGGCCGCGCTGCGCGCGATGGCCGCGGACGCGGCGCAGGAGCAGGCGCGGCTGTCGGAGCTCGTGGCCAGGATCAGGGAGACGGTGCCGAAGATCGTCCCGGACGTCGAGGTGATCGGCGACCCGGTCGACCGGGCGCCGCACATCGTGACCTTTTCGTGTCTGTACGTCGACGGCGAGGCCTTGCTGACCGAGCTGGACAAGGCTGGTTTCGCGGTTTCGTCAGGAAGCTCGTGCACCGCTAGTACGCTTCGTCCATCGCACGTTCTTGAAGCGATGGGCGTGCTGACGCATGGCAATGTCCGGGTGTCGCTGCCCAGGGGGGCCTCCGCGGCCGAGGTCGACAGATTCCTCGCCGTGCTGCCCGATCTGGTGCGCCGCATCCGGCAGGACGCAGGAGTCGCATGACCGAGGTTACCCAGCCGGCTTTGACGATCGACGCGCTCGGGAAGAAGTGCCCGATCCCGATCATCATGCTGGCCGAGCAGATCAACTACGTCCCGCTCAACGCGGTGGTGGCCGTGCTGGCCGACGATCCGGCGGCCTACACGGACGTGCCGGCGTGGTGCAGGCTGAAGTCGCACCGGCACGTCGGCTCGTACGAGCTGCCCGAGGGCGGCTGGGCCATCCACGTCCGGCGCAACTACTGACATTCCCCCCGAAAGTGGGGTAGAGGCTTCCCGTACGAAGTCACCGACTTTCGGGGGAAAGCCATGACCAGAGGACATCCGCACGAGACCGCCCGTGACGTGATGCATCCGGGGGCCGAGTGCATCGGCGCGCACGAGACGCTCGACAGGGCGGCTCAGCTGATGCGCAACATGAACGTGGGGGCACTGCCCGTGTGCGGCCCCGACGAGCGGGTGAAGGGGATCATCACCGACCGCGACATCGTCGTCAAGTGCATCGCCTCGGGGCACGACCCGTCGAGGACGACGGCGGGCGAGCTGGCCGGGGGCCTGGTCTTCGTCACCCCGGAGACGTCCGTGGACGAGACGCTCACGCTGATGGAGCAGCACCAGATCAAGCGGCTCCCCGTGCTGTCGGACAACCGCATCGTCGGCATGATCACCGAGGCGGACCTGGCCAAGCACCTGCCGGACGACAAGCTCGCCGAGTTCCTGCACCACGTCTACGCGAGGAGCTGAGCCGTGCGGGCCGCCCCGGGGCCGCTCACAGCGGGCCGGGGCGGCCGAGCGGCGCCTACGGGTGGTAGCAGCGCACGTGGTCGGCGATGTCCGCCGTGGCCTCCTTGCCGTACGCGGCGCCGAACCGCTCGAGGAAGACCTGCTGCCCGAGCTCGTACTCCTGGCCGCCGACGCGCTCGAGCACGTGGGTGGCGGTCAGGTTGCCGACCTGGCCGCAGCGCTCCAGCGGCAGCCCCCAGGCCAGCCCCGACAGGAACCCGGCGCGGAAGGCGTCGCCGACGCCGGTGGGGTCGGCCTTGCCCAGCTCGGGGGCGGGGGCGACCTGGATGGACGGCTCGCCCCTGCGGTCGATGACGGCGCCCTTGGGGCCGAGCGTGGTGATCCGGACGCCGACCCGGTGCAGGATCTCCTCGTCGGACCAGCCGGTCTTCTGCTCGATGAGCCCCTTCTCGTAGTCGTTGGAGAAGAGGTAGGCGGCGCCGTCGACGAGCTGGCGGATCTGCTCGTCGGCCATGCGCGCGAGCTGCTGGGAGATGTCGGCGGCGAACGGGATGCCGCGCTGGCGGCACTCGTCGGTGTGGCGCAGCATCGCGTCGGGGTCGTTGGGGCTGATCAGCACCAGGTCGAGGCCGTCCAGGCGGTCGGCGACGGGCTTCAGCTCGATCAGCCGGGCCTCGGCCATGGCCCCGGTGTAGAACGAGGCGATCTGGTTGTGGTGCTGGTCGGTCGTGCACAGGAAGCGCGCGGTGTGCTGGGTCTCCGAGATGTGCACGGAGTCGCAGTCGACGCCGTGGCGCTCCAGCCATGAGCGGTAGTCGGCGAAGTCGTTGCCGACGGCTCCCACGAGAACCGGCTTGAGGCCGAGGCAGGCCATGCCGAACGCGATGTTCGCGGCGCAGCCGCCACGACGGATCTGAAGGTCATCGACCAGGAACGAGAGTGACACCCGATCGAGCTGCTCGGCGATGAGCTGTTCGCCGAAGCTTCCTGGGAAGGTCATCAGGTGGTCTGTCGCGATTGAGCCGGTAACGGCGATGCGCACGGGATTCTTCTTCCTCGTTGTCAGCAGGCCTATGAGCCCCACGAGAATACGCGAAGGTCCCGCACGCACAAAGGCGAGCGGGACCCGGCGGCCACCGACTAGTTGAAGGAGTCACCACAGGCGCAGGAGCCCGTGGCGTTGGGGTTGTCGATGGTGAACCCCGACTTCTCGATCGTGTCGACGAAGTCGATCGAGGCCCCCATCAGGTACGGAGCGCTCATGCGGTCGGTGACCACGCTGACTCCCCCGAAGTCCGACACCACGTCGCCGTCCATCGACCGGTCGTCGAAGAAGAGCTGGTAGCGCAGGCCGGAGCAACCACCCGGCTGCACGGCGACCCGCAGCTGCAGACCTTCCTCACCCTGCTGCTCAAGCAGGCTCTTGACCTTGGCGGCGGCCGCGTCAGTCAGGATCAGGCCCTGCGCCGTGGTCTCGCTGCTCTCAACCGTCATCTGCTGACTCCCTAACCCGGCTGTCTGTTTCCGACGTCCTACTAATGACGCTACCAACACCTGGCCCATGCCACACATTCCCGGGGTCGCCGCCCCCTGGAATAAGTAGGTATCCCCCATATGTCATGATGAGTATCGTCACTTCGACGATAAGGGGGTTTGGCCATGGCCACCCAGACTGGGCTGCCGCTCTACGTCCTCGGCCAGGGCGCCGATCCGCACAGCGAGAAGGGGGTCGAGTGCCCGGGCGAGCTGCCGCCCGCCTCGGACCCCGACCTGGTGGAACGGGCCCGCAAGGCGAAGGAGGCGCTCGGCGACCGGCTGTTCGTGCTCGGGCACCACTACCAGCGCGACGAGGTCATCCAGTTCGCCGACGTCACGGGCGACTCGTTCAAGCTCGCCCGGCTCGCGGCGGCCAGGCCGGAGGCGGAGTTCATCGTCTTCTGCGGCGTGCACTTCATGGCCGAGTCGGCCGACATCCTGACCGGTGACCACCAGAGGGTGGTGCTGCCGGACCTGGCGGCCGGCTGCTCGATGGCGGACATGGCCACGTTCGACCAGGTCGAGGAGTGCTGGGAGGCCCTGGAGGACGCCGGCCTGGCCGATCAGGTGATCCCGGTCACATACATGAACTCCAGCGCCGACATCAAGGCCTTCTGCGGCAGGAACGGCGGCGCGGTCTGCACCTCCTCCAACGCCCGCCGCGCCCTGGACTGGGCGTTCTCGCGCGGCGAGAAGGTCCTGTTCCTGCCCGACCAGCACCTGGGCCGCAACACGGCGGTGCTGGAGATGGGCATGTCCCTGGAGGACTGCGTCGTCTGGAACCCGCACCGCCCCAACGGCGGCCTCACCCAGGAGCAGCTGGAGCGGGCCAGGATGATCCTCTGGCGCGGCCACTGCTCGGTGCACGGCCGCTTCACGGCTGAGTCGGTCGACGACGTGCGCGCGCGCATCCCCGGCGTGAACGTCCTGGTGCACCCGGAGTGCCGGCACGAGGTCGTGCTCAAGGCGGACCACGTGGGCTCGACCGAGCACATCATCCAGACCCTGGAGGCGGCCCCCGCGGGCTCCAGCTGGGCGATCGGCACCGAGCTGAACCTGGTCAAGCGGCTGGCGCAGATGTTCCCCGACAAGAGCATCTCGTTCCTGGACAAGACGGTCTGCTACTGCTCGACCATGAACCGGATCGACCTGCCGCACCTGGTGTGGGCCCTGGAGTCCCTGGTGCTCGGGGAGGTCGTCAACCAGATCACGGTGGACGAGGACACCGCCCACTGGGCCCGGGCGGCCCTGGACCGCATGCTCGCCCTCCCCTGACCCACCCCTCTAATCCGTGCCGGCCACGAACGCGCCCACCGCGGCCCGGAAACCCTCCGGATCCTCGACCCAGGGCAGGTGACCGGCGCCCGGCAGGATCACCCGCGAGACGTCCGGCAGCGCCCGCTCCAGCGAGTCCACCGCCCGGCGGGGCCGGATGTCCTCGGCCCCGTCGACGATCAGCACCGGCACCGCCAGCGCCGCGCAGGCCTCCCGCAACGCGGGTGTGCCCCAGTCACGCCTGCCCTCGGCGTTCAGGACGGCGTTGCACTCGAAGTTGACGCCGAGCCAGGGGGTCGCCATGCGTTCGGCGTGCTCCATGGCCCGGCCGCGGTCGGCGAAGTCCGCCGACCACTGCAGCACCGCGAACTCACGGTCCTCCGCGGCCGTGCGTTCGCGGCTCTCCAGCTCAGCCCAGCGCGCCACGTCCCCGCTCACCGCGCCGCGCAGGCGGAGCCGGTACTCCTCGCGCCAGGTGTCGCTCGGGTCGATGCCCGTGCCGGAGACGTAGACCAGGCCGCGTACCCGATCAGGGTGCTCCAAGGCGTAGCGCAGGGCCAGCTGGGCGCCCCACGAGTGGCCGAGCAGCACCATCGCCTCCAGGCCGAAGTGGCGGCGGACGGCGTCGAGGTCCGCCACCGTCCGGGCCGTCGAGTACGGCCCGAGCCGCTGTGAGCGGCCGCAGCCGCGCTGGTCCCACCGGTGGACGGCCGCGACGCCGGACAGCAGCCCGGCCACGTCCTCGAAGGTGTCCCACAGGCCCGGCCCGCCATGACAGAAGACGACGGGACGGCCCTCGCCGCTCCGCACCGCCCAGAGCCGCACGCCGTCGTCGGTCAGCACCGTCTCGTCCATGGAGGGCATGATCCCGTGTGGGCCGGGCTCAGCGGAAGGCGGCGGCGTTGCGCCGGGCCCAGGCGGCGAACGGCTGAGGGGCCCGGCCGAGCACGCGTTCGACGTCCGGGCTGATGCGCCGCTCGGCCTCGGTCGGCTCGCCGAGGATGTCCAGCGTGGTGTCCGCGACCGGCGCGGGCATGAACGCCAGCATCTGCGCGCGGGCCTCCTCCCGGGTCTGCTCGACGAACGCGACCGGCTCGCCGATCGCCTGGCCGATGGCCTCGGCGTTCTGCCGCGGCGTCACCGCCTCCGGCCCGGTGAGCTCGTAGGTCCGGCCGTCGTGGCCCGGCTCCCGCAGCACGGCGGCGGCCACCGCGGCGATGTCGTCGGGGTCGATGATCGGCAGCCCGACGTCGCCGAACGGCGCCGCCACCGTGCGGTCCGCGCGGATCGACCCGGCCCAGGCGTACCTGTTGGAGGCGAATCCGCCCGGCCGCAGGATCGTCCACCGCGCTCCCGAGTCGACGACCGCGCGTTCCATCTCCGCTCCGAAGCGGCCGTGGGACGCGCTGTCCGGGCGGGTCACCACGCCCTGCGAGGAGAGCAGGACGATCCTGCCCGGCCCGCTCACCGCGGCGACGATCTCCTTGGGCTCGATGGCGAACAGGTCGCCGCCCGTCAGGAGGAACACCGCGTCCGCGCCCTCCAGCGCCGCGCTCATGCTGCCGGGGTCGGCCAGGTCGGCGGCGACCGCCCGCACGCCCTGCGGCACGTCGGCGTCGGTGATGCGGCGGGACACGGCGGTGACCTGCTCCCCCGCCTCGGCCAGCAGCCGGACCAGCGTCCGCCCGACGTTCCCCGTGGCTCCCGTGACTACGATCATGATCTCTCCCAGTTGTTAGTTAGTCGGCTGACTCACTTGAGGGAGACCATAGCACGGCTCCGCCGCATATAGTTAGTCAGGTGACTGACTCAACGGGTTCGCGGGCGAGGACCGCGGCCGCCAAGCGCCAGCGGCTGATGGCCGCCGCCGCCCAGGTCGTGCACCGGCAGGGGGCGGAACGCACCACCATCGCCGACATCGCCCACGCCGCCGACGTCCCCGTGGGCAACGTGTACTACTACTTCAAGACCAAGGACGACCTGGTCGCCGCCGCCCTCGCCGAGCACGCGCGGCAGCTGGCGCTCCTCACCCACCGCCTGGACGGGCTCGACGACCCCAGGGAGCGGCTGAAGGCCCTCGTGGAGGGGTGGGTCAGCCAGCGCGACCTCGCGGCCCGCTACGGCTGCCCGACCGGGACGCTCGCCGCGGAGCTGGACAAACGCCCCGAGGGCGGCCTGGACGCGGAGGCCGGCCGCGTCATCCGGCTGCTGCTGGACTGGGTCGAGCGCCAGTTCCGCGAGCTCGGCCAGCCTGACCCCTGGGACCTCTCCCTGACGCTGGTGGGCGCCTACCAGGGCATGTCCCTGCTGGCCAACGCGCTGCGCGACCCCGACGTCATGACCCGCCAGTGCGCCCGCCTGCTCGACTGGCTCGACTCCCTGCCCGAGGCCCCCGCCGCCTGAAGGCCTCGGCCCCCGCCGGGCACGTACTTCGTGACGTCCGCCGCCCCTCTTCGTGAGGTGGGCGGCCGGAGGTAACGGACTCCGATCCTTTTTCGCGGCATCCGCGGGAGGCCGGGACACCATGAGGATGTCCTGACGATCACCCTCCGCGGAACCGCACGGAGGGCTCCCACGTGGAGAATCTCCAGAAGGAGCGATCATGGAACGTCCGTCGAGGCGGGGATTACTGGGTGGCGCGGCACTGGTGGCGGGTGCCGTGACGTTGCCCGCGGCCCCCGCCGGAGCCGCGTCATCCGGCGGGACGGTCACGGGCCCGATCACTGGGCCGGTCACCGTGTACCCCGCCGACCCCCGCTACCAGGAGCTGACCGTGGGCTACAACCAGCGCTGGGTCGGCGCGCCCGACTATGTGCGCGTGGTCAGCTCGACCGCCCAGGTCGTCGCCGCGGTGCAGGAGGCGGTCGACGCGGGCAAGCGGATCTCGGTGGTGTCCGGCGGCCACTGCCTGGCCCCGTTCGTGTTCAACTCCGACGTGGACGTCGTCATCGACCTGTCCGGGCTGGACGAGGTGTACTTCGACCAGCAGCGGGGCGCGTTCGCGGTCGAGGGCGGCGCCCGGCTGTCGGGCGTCTACGACACGTTGTTCAAGAAGTGGGGCGTGACCATCCCCGGCGGGATGTGCCCCACGGTCGGCATCGGCGGCCACGCCACCGGCGGCGGGTACGGCTTCCTGTCCCGGCAGCTCGGGGCCGTGATCGACCATCTGGCGGCGGTCGAGGTCGTGGTCGTGGACCGCTCGGGCACCGCCCGCGCCGTGACGGCCTCGCGCGACCCGGGCGACCCCAACCGCGACCTGTGGTGGGCGTGCGCCGGCGGCGGGGGCGGCAACTTCGGCATCGTCACCCGCTTCTGGTTCCGCACGCCGGGCACGAGCGGCTCCAACCCGAGCCGCCTGCTCGTCAACCCGCCCAAGGACGTGCTGCTCAGCGCCGTCGGCATCCCGTGGAGCATGCTGGACCGCACGAAGTTCGCCACCCTGGTCACGAACTGGGGCGCCTGGTACGAGGGGCACGCCGCGCCCGACTCCCCCGCCAGGATCCTGTCCGGCGTCGCGTCGCTGGCGCACCGCTCGAGCGGAAACGTCTTCCTGCTGACCCAGGTCGACGCCACCGCCCCCGACGCGGCGCGGATCCTCGGCGACTACCTGGGGGCCCTGACCGCCGGACTCGGCGTCGACGCCGTGGTGGCGGCCCAGCCGGCGCAGCGGCTCCCGTGGTTGCGCGCGGTCAAGCTGATCGCCGCCAGCATCCCCTCGTTCATCAACCCGACCCTGCGCGGCTCCTCCAAGTCGGCCTACCTGCGGCGCTCGTACACGGCCGAGCAGGCGGGCGCGATGTACGACGCGCTCACCCGTACGGACTTCGCCAACCCGGCGGCCGCGGTGACCCTGGCCGGGTTCAGCGGCGGCGCGATCAACGCCGTCCCCGCCACGCGGACCGCGCTGGCGCACCGCGACGCCGCGTTCTGGACGCTGTTCGAGACCCAGTGGCAGGACCCGGCCGCCGACGCCGCCAACATCGGCTGGCTGCGCGACCTGTACGGCTCGGTGTGGGCGGCCACCGGCGGCTACCCGGTGCCCGGCGACCAGGCCGACGGCTGCTACATCAACAACCCCGACCCCGACATCACCGACCCCGCGTTCAACCGCTCGGGCGTGCCGTGGCAGACGCTGTACTACAAGGGCAACTACGCCAGGCTCCAGCAGGTCAAGGCGGCCTACGACCCCCGCGACGTCTTCCGGCACGCGCAGTCGGTCTCGCTGCCGTAGCGGCACCTGGCCAAGTGCCGCACCGTACTTGACTTTGTCAGCGCGGCGCCGCCGGGCGCGCTTCCCGGCGCGGATGCGCGCTCCTAGCGTCGGACACACCGAGTGACGGAGGAGAACACCGTGATCCATCAACTCATCTTCGCCGCGCCCAAGCCCGGGATGACGGAGGAGGAGTTCCAGCAGTACTGGCTGAACGTGCACGCCGTCCGGTACGCGAGCAAGATCCCGCAGATCAGGAAATACCTGATCGACACCCGGATCCCGCTCCGGCCCGACGAGGGCGAGCCGCTGTGGAGCGGCGTCGCGGAGATCTGGCTGCGCGACGAGCGGGAGCAGCTCGAGTCGCTGCAGACGCCCGAGTTCCTGGAGGGCGCGCGGGCCGACGAGCCACGCTGGGCGGCGTTCTGGCGCACGCTCGTGCTCGACACCGACGCGCACGAGCCGGTGCCGGGGCCCGAGCTCGCCCCGCCGTCGGGCGTGAAGCTGATCGTGCTGGTCAAGCGGAAGGAAGGGCTGCCGCTGGCCGACTTCAGGAGCGCCGACCTCGGCCCGCACGCCGAACTGGTCGCGCAGGTGCCGGGGCTGCGCCGGTACCTCCAGTGCCACGTCAGAGACGGCGCGTACGCCATCGGCGAGGCGGTGCTCGACGCCGCCCACCTCCTGTGGTTCGACGACAGGGACGCCATGGAGGCCGCGCTCGCCTCGCCCGAGTACGCCAAGGTCGTGGCCGACATGGAGACGCTGGTCGAGCCGAGGTACGTGCACCGGATGGCCGTCACCGAGCACTGGGTCATCGGGCCGGAGAGCCGCTGATGTCCGCCGGTGACCAGAAGATGGAATACGACTACATCGTCGTGGGCGCCGGCGCGGCCGGGGCGGTCGTCGCCGCCAGGCTCGTCGAGCGGACCGAGGCACGCGTGCTCCTGCTGGAGTCCGGCGGCGACGCCGGCCTGGCGGCCATCCGCCAGACGGGCATCCCCGGCATGGCCTCGCTGTGGCAGGACCCCGCCGTCACCTGGCCGTACGTCACGGTCCCGCAGGCCGGGCTGGGCTGGCGGACGATCCCGCTGCCCCAGGGCAAGGTGCTGGGCGGCGGCAGCTCGGTCAACGCCATGCTGTACGTCCGGGGCAACCGCCGCGACTACGACGGCTGGGCCGCCCAGGGCAACGAGGGCTGGTCGTACGACGAGGTGCTGCCCCGCTTCAAACGGGCCGAGGACTACGAGGAGGGCGCCGGGCCTTACCACGGGGCGGACGGGCCGATGAAGGTGGCCCGCCTGTCGTCGATGTCGGAGGTGTCGCGCGCCTTCCTCCAGGCCGCCTCCGAGCTGGGCTTCCCCGGCGGGGAGGACTGGGACTACAACGGCGCCGCACAGGAGGGCGCCTTCGCCTACCAGTCCACCAGGACGAAGGACAACCAGCGGTCGAGCACGGCGTCCGCCTACCTCGACCCGCTGCGCGGCCACCCCCGCCTCACCGTGGAGACCGAGGCGACGGCGACCCGCGTGCTGCTGGACGGCACGACGGCCACGGGCGTGGAGTACCTGCGCGACGGCGCCCTCCACCGCGCCGGTGCGAGCGCCGAGGTGATCGTCTCCTGCGGCGCGCTCGCCACGCCCAAGCTGCTGATGCTCTCCGGGATCGGCCCGGCCGAGGCCCTGCGCGAGCACGGCCTCGCGGTCGCCGCCGACCTGCCCGGCGTCGGCGCCAACCTGCACGACCACCTCATCCTCGGCGTGGCCTACGCCGCGCGCTCGATCCTGCCGCTGCCCGAGCTGCTGGCGGAGGTGGGGCTGTTCCCACCGGACGACCCCGATCTCCAGATGCTGTTCGGCCCCGTGCAGTTCGTGGCCGACGAGTACCGCGTCGACGGGCCCGCCTTCACCTTCGCCCCCGTGCTCGCCCGGCCGCGCAGCAGGGGCCGGCTGGCCCTGCGGTCGGCGGACCCCGCCGACGCGCCCCTGGTCGACCCCCATTACCTTGAGGACCCGGCCGACCTGGCGGCGCTCGTGCGCGGGATCGAGCTGTCCAGGGAGCTGGCGCACAGCAGCTCGATGTGCTCGTTGCACGACCGCGAGAGCGCGCCCGGCCACGGCGCCGACCTGCCCGCCTACGTCCGCGCCACGGCGACCACCGTGTGGCATCCGGTGGGCACCTGCCGCATGGGTCGCGACCCGCTGGACGTGGTCGACGCGGCGCTGCGCGTGCACGGCGTCGAGCGGCTGCGCGTCGCCGACGCCTCGATCATGCCGTCCATCCCCGCGGGCAACACCGCCGCCGCCACCGTCATGATCGGGGAGCGCGCGGCCGACCTGCTCACATGAAGGAGCCGACCGTGCCAGACAGCTACAGGTACATCGTCATCGGCGCCGGCGCGGCCGGATCGGTGGTGGCCGCCCGGCTCAGCGAGGATCCCGACGCCTCCGTTCTCCTCCTCGAGGCGGGCGACGCACAGGTCACCGACGCGGTGACGACGCCGTGGCGGTGGAACGAGGTGCTGCTGACCGACCTGGACTGGGCGTACATGAGCGAGCCCCAGCCCGGCCTGGACGGCAACCGCGTCTACTCGGCCGCCGGCCGGGGCCTGGGCGGCACCTCGAACATCTACCACATGATGCACACCAGGGGCCGTCCCCAGGACTACGACGACTGGGCCTACCACGGGTGTCCCGGCTGGTCCTTCGACGACGTGCTGCCGTGGCTGCAGCGCCTGGAGGACCAGCGCGACGGGCACAACCCGTTGGCCGGCAAGGACGGTCCGATGACCGTGGCCGACGCGGGCGAGACGGGCAACCCGGTGTCGGAGACGTTCATCGAGGCCTGCGTCGAGCTCGGCCATCCGCGCCTGGACGACTTCAACGCGGGCCTGTTCGGCGCGGGCTGGCACCACGTGAACATCAAGGACGGCCGGCGCAGGGGCGCCCGCGAGTCGTACCTGGATCCCGCGCTCGACCGGCCCAACCTCACGGTGCTGACCGCGGCCCTCGCGGCACGGCTGCTGTTCGAGGGGACGCGCTGCGTCGGCGTGGAGTACCTGCGCGAGGGCCGCACGCACACGGCGCGGGCCGAGGCCGAGGTGGTGCTGTGCGCGGGCGCCATCCAGTCGCCCAAGCTGCTGCTGCTGTCGGGCCTGGGCCCGGCCGGCGACCTGGCCGAGCTCGGCATCCCGGTCGTGGCCGACCTGCCCGGGGTCGGGGCCAACTTCCACGACCACCCGCTGGTCATCGGGCCGATCGGCTACCTGGCCGAGCCGGGCGACGACCCGCGCGGCAACGTCACCGAGGTCGCGCTCTTCTGCGGGTCGCAGGACGGGCTGCCCGTCCCCGATCTGGAGGTCGCGCTGGTGCACCGCGCGCCGTTCGGCGAGAAGTTCTTCGCCAACGTCATCCGCCGCGTGCAGACCGGCCAGCCGGTCGCACCGGTGCGGGAGCTGGTGGACCCGCACGTGATCCTCAGCCTGACCGGCCTGGTGTCGCCGGTCTCACGGGGATGGGTACGGCTGGCCGGCACCGACCCGACCGCCTATCCGCGGATCAACGCCAACTACTTCGGCGACCCGGTCGACCTGGAGCGCACGGTCACCGCTGTGGAGGTCGCCCGGGACATCTACCGCACCAAGGCGTTCACCGGCCGGTGGGGGCTGGCCGAGGTCGCCCCCGGGCCCGGCGTGACCACCCGCGAGGAGCTGCGCGCCTGGGTGAAGGCCAACACCGGGTCGTACTACCACTTCGCCGGCTCCTGCCGGATGGGCACCGACGCCTCGGCCGTGGTCGACCCCCGACTGCGGGTGCGCGGCGTGGAGGGGCTGCGCGTGGCCGACGCCTCCGTCATGCCCTCGCTGGTCAACGCGCATCCGCACACCACGGTCGTGATGATCGGCGAGCGCGCGGCCGACCTCGTCCGTACCTCTAGGTAGAAGTCCCACAGGTAGAAGTCTCATAAGTAGCAGCGAGAGTGCCAGCACAACCTCGTCCTGTCAGCCGGCCCGGATCATTTCAATAATTCGAGGAAAGGGGGATGTTCGATTTATAGGGGTTGGTCGCATGGCCATCTACTCGGATTTGCATTCGCGAGAGTTTTGGCTCTCTCCTTTCTGTGAGGACTTGTTCACGTCCTTCCTCCGCTCCGATCAGCGCCGATGGGGCGAGGTCTACGTCCACGGCCTGGTCTCCGTCCCGGGCCGCAAGTCGATCCGCCGGATCTCCAACCACGTCGTGGGGCGGCCCGTCGACCAGTGCCTCCAGCAGTTCATCAACCAGAGCCCCTGGGACTGGGCGCCCGTACGGCAGCGCCTGGCCCAGCTGCTCGTCGAGGCGATCCGCCCGAAGGCGTGGGTGCTGGAGGAGGTCGTCTTCCCGAAGAACGGTTCCAAGTCGGTGGGCGTGGCGCGGCAGTTCGCCAACTCCGCGGGCCGCCTCCTCAACTGCCAGATCGGCCTGGCGGTCGTGATGGTGGGCGAGGACGGCGGCTGCCCGGTCAACTGGCGGCTGCTGCTGCCCCGCTCGTGGGACGAGGACGACGGCCTGCGCAGCCGGGCCCGCGTACCGGCCCACGAGCACAGCCGGCCGCACTGGCGGCACCTGCTGCAGGCCGTCGACGAGATGGTGGTCGACTGGGGGCTGCCTCCGGCGCCCATCGTGGTGGACGGCAGGTCGATGCCCGGCGTGGAACTCCTCCTCGCCGGGCTCGCCGAGCGCGGGCTGCCCTACCTCGTCCGCGTCTCCCCCGGCACGCTGCCGGCCGGCGGGTCCGGCCTGCCCGCCCGCCCGGTGCTGGAGCCGTTGCGGCCCCGGCTGCAGGTGGTGCAGGGGCAGGCGGGCGCGCGGCCGCTGTACCAACAGCAGGGACAGGGCCACCGCTGGTACCCGCGCTCGGGGGCCCGGGCGATGTGGCTGACCGACCTGGGCCGCAATCGGGTGTCCGACCTGGCGGGACTGGTCGGGCTGCGCAACAGGGCGGCGTCCGTGCTCGCCTCGGTCGCCGCCGAGTCCGGCCTGCAGCACTTCGAGGGCCGCTCCTTCCAGGGCTGGCACCACCACGTCACGCTGGTGTCGGTGGCCCACGCGTACCGGCTGCTGGGCGGCCTGGACGGACGGGAATCGGAGGAACTGTGCCTGCGCCCGCATGGCTGACCGCCCGGCTCTCCGCGATCGAGCTGTTCGCCGGGCTGTCCGACGAACAGCTCGACTGGCTCGCGTGCGCCGGGACCGTCAGGGAGCTCGGCGACGGGCAGGCGCTGTTCGTCGAGGGCGCGCCGGCCGACGGCTTCTACATCCTGCTGGACGGCGAGATCGTGGTCTCGAAGCTGGTCGGCGGGCGGGAGCAGGTGCTCACCCGGCACCTCGGCGACGCGCTGGAGCACCAGTTCATCGGCGAGCTCCCGCTGCTCACCAGCGACGAGTACCTGGCCACCGCGCTGGCCGTGGGGCCGGCGCGGGTCGTGGCCTACGGCAAGGGCGCGTTCTTCGACATGCTGGAGCGCTGCCCGCAGGTCTGCCGGGTGCTGCTGCCGGTGCTGGCCGGGCGCATCAACGCCATGGAACGCCAGGCCGGGCGCAGCCGCATGCTGGAAGGGCTGGGCATGCTGGCGGCCGGCCTGGCCCACGAGCTGAACAACCCGGCGGCGGCCGCGCTGCGGGCCGCGCGGGAGCTGCGCGACCTCGCGCCCCGGCTGGCCGCCACCGCGGTCGAGTGGGGGCGCACGGGCGAGGAGACCGAGGTACGGCTCGTCGCGCGCTTCCAGGACCGGGTGGGCTCCGGGGCCGCGCTGGACCCGCTGGCCGAGGCGGAGGCGGCCGACGACGTCGCCGACTGGCTCCGCGAACAGGGCCTCGGCCCCGACCGGGCCGTGGAGCCGGCCGACGACCTCGCCGAGCACGGTGTGGACCGCGCCGCGCTCGACGAGCTGGCCGCCGGGCTGCGGCCGGACGCGCTCGCCGCGGCGCTGGCGTACCTGGTGCCGGTGCTGCGCATCCGGACGCTCGCCGGCGACGCGGCCGAGGCCGCCGAGCGGGTGGTGGAGCTGGTACGGCGCACCTCGGCGTACACGAACCTGGACCGCGCGCCCCAGCGGGACGCCGACCTGCGCGAGGGCCTGGAGGCCACGCTCGCCCTCATGGCCCCCAAGCTGCGCAACATCCGCGTACGCCGGGAGTACGGCGGCGTCCCCGACCTCCAGGCCTTCCCCAGCGAGCTCAACCAGGTCTGGACCAACCTCATCGACAACGCCGTGGACGCCATGGGCGGCGAGGGCGAGCTGACGATCAGCACCAGGCGGGAGGGCGACCACGCCGTGGTGGAGTTCCGCGACACGGGCCACGGCATCCCCGCCGAGGCGCTGCCGAACGTGTTCCAGCCCTTCTTCACCACCAAGGACCTGGGCAAGGGGACCGGTCTCGGGCTCCATGTCAGCATGGACATCGTGGCGCAGCGGCACGGCGGCACGATGGAGGTCGACTCGCGGCCGGGCGACACGCGGTTCGTGGTGCGGCTGCCGCTGGCCCGGGTCCCCGGGTAAGGGGGGTCAGCTCTCCGAGTGGTAGCGGTGGATCATCGACACCGCCATGGCACCCTCGCCGACGCCCGAGGCCAGCCGCTTGACGGAGTTGGCGCGCACGTCGCCGGCCGCGAACACGCCCGGCACGCTCGTCTCCAGCAGCAGCGGCTGCCTCGGCAGGTCCCAGCTGGCCAGCCCCGCCACCGGACCGAGGTCGGGGCCGGTCAGCAGGAAGCCGTGGGCGTCCCTGCGCACGAGGTCGTCCAGCCACTCGGTGCGCGGCCGGGCGCCGATGAACACGAAGACGTGCTCGGCCTCCCGCGTGGCCAGCTCGCCGCTGCGGGTGTCGCACAGCGTGATGTGCTCCAGCCGGTCCACGCCGCCGGTGGCGACCACGCGGGTGTTCGTCATGACCGTGATGTTGCCCGTCGCGGCGATCTCGTCCACCAGGTACGCGGACATGCCGCTGGCCAGGCTGTCCGCGCGCACCACCATGGTGACGTGGCAGGCGTGCCGGGAGAAGTGCAGCGCCGCCTGGCCGGCGGAGTTGGCGCCGCCCACGATCCACACCTGCCGCCCCACGCACGACTCGGTCTCCGTCAGGGCCGCGCCGTAGTAGATGCCGGCCCCCTCGAAGCGGGCCGCGTCCTCGGCGTCGAGACCGCGGTACGACAGGCCCGGCGACAGCAGCACGGTGGCCGCGGTGATCTCCTTGCCGTCGGACAGGTTCAGCACGCAGGCCCGGCCGGCCCGGCTCAGCCGCCTGGCCTCGACCGGGGCCAGCACGTCCACGCCGAACCTGCGGGCCTGCGCCATCGCGCGGTTGGTCAGATCGACGCCGGAGATGCCGGACGGGAAGCCGAGGTAGTTCTCGATCCGGCTGGAGGTGCCGGCCTGGCCGCCCGGGACGTACGCCTCGATGAGCAGCGTCGCCATCCCCTCGGACGAGGCGTAGACCGACGCGGCCAGCCCGGTCGGGCCGCCTCCGACGATCGCCACGTCGTAGTGCGGGTGGCTGAGCTCCGTCGCCAGGCCCAGGGCCGCCACCACCTCGCCGTGCCCGGGGCGGGCCATCCGGCGCCCGTCGGGCAGCACGACCTCGGGGACCTCCGGGGCGCCCGGCTCCGCCTCCTCGAACCTGAACGGCAGGCGGTAGCGGGTCAGCAGGTCGCGCAGCCGGTGCGTGGCGGGCGCGAACCGGTGGCCGACCAGGCGGATCCCCTGGTACGGGGGCTCGTGGGCGGACTCCCAGTCCGACAGCAGGTCGTCGAGCACGGGGTAGAGCCGCTCCTCCGGCGGCTCCCACGGCTTGACGAGATAGTGGTCCAGCCGCACCTCGTTGATCGCCGAGATGGCGACGCTCGTGTCGGCATAGGCCGTCAGCAGGACGCGGCGGGCGGCGGGGAAGCGCCGACCGGCCTCCACCAGGAACTCGATCCCGGTCATCTCAGGCATGCGCTGGTCGGAGAGGATCAGCGCGACCTCCTCACGGCGCTCGCGCAGCCGGTCGAGGATCCGCGTGGCCTCCACCGGCGACCTAGACGCCAGCACCCGGTAGCGCTCCTGGTAGGCGCGGGACAGATCGCGCCGCACCGCGCGGAGCACGTGATCGTCGTCGTCCACGGCCAGCAGAACCGGCCGCCGCTGCTCGGGCATCACGAGCCTCCAGAATCGGCTACGGCCATTGTTCCGTCATTTTCCGGGCGACCGCCCCCGGCACCTGACGAAGTGCCGGCGACTTTCACGGACTTGACGGAATAGGCGGGCCGGGCTTGTCCTGGAAAACCACATATTGTTTGAATCCACGCATGACGCGCACCATTCTTATTGTTCTCTCCGAGTACGGATATTGGGGAGAGGAACTCGTCGGCCCGCTGGCCGCCTTCGACCGGCAGGGCTACCGGAGCGTGTTCGCCACCCCCACCGGCAAGCGCGCGCGGGCACTGCCGCCCAGTCTCGACCCCGGGTACGTGGATCCGCCGCTGGGCCGCTCCGTGACCACGCCGGAGGTGGCCGTGGCCGCCAGGCAGCTCGACGAGTCGGACCGGCTGGACTCCCCGGTCAGCCTCGCCGAGTGGATCCCCGAACGCCCCTACAACAGCGAGGACGGATACCTCCGCAAGGTCGAGGCCTACTACCGGGAGCTCGGCCGGCTGGACCGGGACGTCGAGAAGTACGACGCCCTGGTCCTCGTGGGCGGCAGCGGCCCGATCGTGGACCTGGCCAACAACGGCCGGGTGCACGACCTGATCCTCTCCTTCGTCCGGGCGGACAAGCCGGTGCTCGCCGAGTGCTACGGCGTCGCCTGCCTGGCCTTCGCCCGCGACTGGGAGGACCGCGCGAGCATCCTGCGCGGCAAGCACGTGACGGGCCACTGCAAGGAGTACGACTACAAGGACGGCACGGGCTTCCTGGGAGTGGACTTCAACATGGGGCCGCCGCCGTACCCGCTGGAGTACATCCTGCGCGACGCCACCGCGCCCGACGGCCGCTACCACGGCAACGTGGGCAAGGAGACGTCGGTCATCGTGGACCACCCGTTCGTGACGGGCCGCTCGACCCCCGACTCGTACCTGTCCGGCGAGAAGCTGGTCGAGGTGCTCGAGTCCGGCCTGCGCCGGTACGGCTGGTGACCATGGCGACCCGTCCCGCCAAAGAGGCGATCTTCGAGCAGTTCGCGGCCGACGGCATCTCGGTGATGTTCGGCAACCCGGGGACCGTGGAGCAGGGGTTCCTGGACGTGCTGGAGGAGACGCCGGGCTTTCGATACGTGCTGGCGCTGCAGGAGTCGGCGGCGCTCGGCATCGCCGACGGCTACGCCCGCGCCACCGGCGGGCCCGCGCTGGTCCAGCTGCACAGCGGGGTCGGCCTCGGCAACGGGGTCGGCCTGCTCTACCAGGCCAAGCGCGGCCACTCGCCGCTGGTGGTGATCGCCGGCGAGGCAGGGGTGCGGTACGAGGCGATGGACGGCCAGATGGCGGTGGACCTGGTGGCGATGGCCCGGCCGGTGACCAAGTACGCGACCAGGGTGACCCACCCCGGCTCGGTGCTGAGGGTGCTGCGGCGCGCGGTCAAGATCGCGATGACGCCGCCGCGCGGGCCCGTCTTCGTGGCACTGCCGATGGACGTGCTCGACGAGGACACCGACGAGCCCGCCGTGGCCAGCACGATCCCCAGCCGGGCGACGGTGCCCGTGCCTGAGGAGCTGGAGCGGGCCGCGGCGGTGCTGCGCGCCGCCCGGCGGCCCGTGGTGCTGGCCGGGGACGGGGTCTCGGTGTCCGGCGCGCAGGAGGAGCTGGCCAGGGTGGCGGAGGCGCTCGGCGCCCCGGTGTGGACGGTGAACTCCTCGGAGCTGACCATCGACACCACCCACCCGCTGCACCGGGGCGACCTCGGGCACATGTTCGGCGAGCACAGCGCCGCCGCGCTGGCCGGGGCCGACGCCGCGCTCGTCGTCGGGACGTACCTCTTCCCCGAGGTGTTCCCGCTGCTGACCAGCCCCTTCCCGGAGACGGCGAAGATCGTCCACATCGACCTGGACGACTACGAGATCGCCAAGAACCTGCCGGCCGACGTCGCGCTCGTCGCCGATCCCAAGCCGACCCTGGCGGCGCTGGCCCGCCTGCTCGGCCCCGCCCGTACCGAGTCCTCCCTCGAGTCGGCCCGCGAGCCGGCGGAGGTGTACGGCGAGACCATGATGGACCTGTTCGCCGGCGAGCTGGCCGCCCGGGCCGGTGACAGGCTGGTGGTCTTCGACGAGGCGCTGACCTCCGCCCCCGCGCTGCTCAGGCGGCTCCCGCCGCGCCGGCCCGGCACCTACTTCCAGACCAGGGGCGGCTCGCTCGGCGTCGGCATCCCCGGCGCGATCGGGATCAAGCTGGCCCGCCCCGAGGACGAGGTGGTGGCCTTTACCGGCGACGGCGGCAGCATGTACACCATCCAGGCCCTCTGGACCGCCGTCAGGTACGGCGTGGCCGCCCGCTTCGTGATCTGCGACAACCGCCGTTACCAGCTGCTCGACGACAACCTCGAACAGTACTGGCGCGAGCGCGGCATCGCCGCGCACCCCCACCCCCAGGGCTTCGACCTGTCCCATCCCCAGATCGACTTCGTGAAGCTGGCCGCGAGCCTGGGTGTCCCGGGCGTCAAGGTGAGCAAGCCCGCCCAGGTGGAGGCGGCGGTCCAGCGGATGCTGGCGACGCCGGGGCCGTTCCTCGTCGATCTGATTACCACCTGAGAGGTACACCGTGCGTGAGAAGCGATTGGCCGGGCGCACCGTCGCGATCCTCATGGAGAGCGACTACGTCGAGCAGGAGCTCCACTACTACCAGCGGCGTTTCACCGAGGAGGGGGCGCGGGTCGAGTTCCTCACGCGGTTGTGGGGACAGGACTCGCTGACCTTCCACGGCCACGAGTTCAAGGAGCCGTTCACGGTGAGCGGCGACCTGGAGAGCGCCGACCTGAGCCGGATCGACGTGCTGATCGTGCCGTCCGGCATGGTCTCGGACCGGCTGCGCTACACCGAGGACGTCCACGAGCTCGCCCCCGCCGTACGGCTGCTGAAGGAGGCCTTCGACGACCACCGGATCGTCAAGGGCATCATCTGCCACGGCCTCTGGCTGGCGGCGCCCATCGCCGAGGCGGTCAAGGGCCGCCGCGTGACGTGTCACAACAACCTGGTCGGCGACGTGCGCAACATGGGCGCCGTCTACACCGACCAGGACGTCGTGGTGGACCGCGACCTGGTGACCGGCCGGACGGCCGAGCACTGCGCCGCCTTCGCCCGCATGATCATCGACCTGGTGGCCGCCGACCGCGGCTCCGAGACGGTCTACCGGCCCGACTTCACCTTCTCCGACCTGGTGGCCGGCTATGTCACCGGCTTCGAACACGGCGAGATCAGCCTGCGCACCAACGACGGGCGGCCGGTGCGGGTGCGCCTGACCGGCACCACCTCCGCCGAGTTCGTGCGCAACCTCTCGGAGCCGTACCTCGACGCCTCGGCGCACCTGGAGCAGCTGCTCACGCCGGGCACCTACGTGTTCGTCAAGGGGATCTTCTACCACGAGAACGGCGCCTACACGATCGAGGCCAAGACGCTGATCTTCCTGGGCAGGCAGCCGGGCCAGTACGCCTTCGAGCAGCCCGACTGGTGGGTCAAGCAGATCCGCGAGCTGGGCAGGTTCTACCGCAAGGCGCAGTTCGGGGCCGACGGCCCGATCGACTACTCCGCCTACCGGACCATGCTGCGGCTGGGCGGCGAGAAGGCCGGCCAGGACGTGCAGGAGACCGACACGATCTCCCGGATGATCTACGGGATGTCCTCGGCCTACATGCTCACGGGCGAGGAGGACTTCCTGGAGGTGGCCGAGCAGGGCACCGCCTACCTGCGCGAGCACATGCGCTTCGTGGACCGCGACGAGGACGTCGTGTACTGGTACCACGGCATCGACGTGCGCGACGGGATCGAGCGCAAGCTGTTCACCTCCGAGTTCGGCGACGACTACGACGCGATCCCGATGTACGAGCAGATCTACGCGCTGGCCGGCCCGACCCAGCTCTACCGGCTCACCGGGGACCCGCGCATCGCCTCCGACATCGACGGCACGCTGCGGCTGTTCAAGAAGTTCTTCCACGACCCCGAGCGGGGCGGCTACTACTCGCACATCGACCCGATCCTGCTCAGCCCGCACCACGAGTCGCTGGGCCCGAACCGGTCGAGGAAGAACTGGAACTCCGTCGGCGACCACGCCCCCGCCTACCTCATCAACCTGTTCCTGGCCACCGGCGACGAGCGGCACGCCGACATGCTCGAGGAGACGTTCGACCTCATCGCCAAGCACATGCCCAGGAAGGACAGCCCGTACGTCCAGGAGCGCTTCCACGCCGACTGGACGCCGGACACCACCTGGCACTGGCAGCAGGACCGGGCGGTCGTCGGGCACAACCTCAAGATCGCCTGGAACCTCATGCGGATGATGTCGATCCGGCCCAAGGACGGCTACCGGACGCTGGCGACCGAGATCGGCGAGAAGATGCCGGGCTTCGGCAGCGACCCGCAGCGCGGCGGCTGGTACGACGTGGTCGAGCGCAGGCTCGCCCCCGGCCAGCACGTCCACCGGTTCGTCTGGCACGACAGGAAGGCCTGGTGGCAGCAGGAGCAGGCGATCCTCGCCTACCAGATCCTGGCGGGGCTGGTGGGCGAGGAGGAGTTCACGCGCAGGGCGCGGGAGTCGGCCGCCTTCTACAGCGCCTTCTTCCTCGACCACGACGAGGGCGGGATCTACTTCAACGTGCTCGCCGACGGCCACCCGTACCTGCTCGGCAACGAGCGGTTCAAGGGCAGCCACTCGATGAGCATGTGTCACGCGGCCGAGCTGTGCTTCCTGGCGACCGTCTACCAGCGGCTGCTGATCGACAAGGAGCCGTTGACGCTGTGGTTCCGGCCGCGGCCCGACGGGTTCACCGACCGCGTCCTGCGGGTGGCGCCCGACGCGCTGCCGCCCGGCCGGGTCCGGCTGGAGTGGGTGGAGGTGGACGGCTCGCCGTACCAGCTCTTCGACGCCGCGGCGATGACGGTGAAGCTGCCCGACTCCGCCTCGCCGATGACGGTGCGCGCCCATCTCGCGCCCGTGGAGGAGTGACATGGCCATGCGACTGCGGAAAGAGCTGCGCGGCGGGGTGACCGTCATCAGCCTGGACGGCCAGCTGGACAGCGAGACCTCGCCCCAGGTCCAGCAGGACCTGCGGGCGCTCCTCCCCGAGGACGGGCTGGTGGTCCTGGACCTGTCCCGGACCCTGTACATGTCGAGCGCGGGGCTGCGGGTGCTCCTGCTGGTCTACCGGCAGGCCCAGCACGGCACGGTACGCCTCGCGCTGACGGGCCTGTCCCCCGACGTGCGCGCGATCATGGAGGCGACCGGCTTCCTCGGGTTCTTCACCGTGGTCGAGTCGGTGGAGCAGGGCGTGGAGGCGTTGACTGTATGACCATCCTGGAGCCGATCGACGCTTACCCCACGCAGCGGATCGCCGGATACCCCGTGCGCGCTGGGCGGTCGCTGCCGTTCGGCGCCACGCGGGTGCCCGGGGGCGTCAACTTCTCGGTCTACTCCAACCACGCCACCTCGGTGACGCTGGTGCTCTATCGGGAGGGCGAGCCCGAGCCGATGGCCGAGCTGCCCTTCCCGGAGACGTTCCGGGTGGGCAGCGTCTACGCGATGACCGTGTTCGGCCTCGACGTCGAGCGCCTGGAGTACGGCTATCGCGTGGACGGCCCCCGCCGGCCGTGGGAGGGCCACCGCTTCGACCCGGACCTCGTGCTCAGCGACCCGTACGCCAGGATGCTGACCGGTCACGGCCCCTACCGGCACAGGTCGCGGGTGACGCTCGACGACTTCGACTGGGAGGACGACCGCCCGCCGCACCTGCCGCACGAGGACCTGGTGATCTATGAGCTGCACGTGCGCGGTTTCACCAGGCACGACTCCTCCGGGGTCGCGGCGCCCGGCACGTACGCGGGGCTCGTGGAGAAGATCCCGTACCTGCTGGAGCTGGGGGTCAACTGCGTCGAGCTGATGCCGGTGTTCGAGTTCGACGAGACCGACAACGTGTTCACCGGCGTCAACTACTGGGGGTACAGCCCCATCGGGTTCTTCTCCCCCAAGGCGTCCTACGCGGCCACCGGCCGGGACCACATGCAGGTCGACGAGTTCAAGCACATGGTCAAGGAGCTGCACCGGGCGGGCATCGAGGTGCTGCTCGACGTGGTGTTCAACCACACCGCGGAGGGCGACGAGCGCGGCCCGGCGATCAGCTTCAAGGGACTGGACAACGCCACCTACTACATGCTCACCCCCGACGGGCACTACTACAACTTCAGCGGCACGGGCAACACGCTCAACTGCAACCATCCGGTGGTGCGCGGGTTCGTGCTGGACTGCCTGCGCTACTGGGCCGCCGAGTGCCACGTGGACGGCTTCAGGTTCGACCTGGCGGCGATCCTCGGGCGGGGGTCCGACGGCGAGCTGCTGCACAACCCGCCGCTGCTGGAGTCGCTGGCGTACGACCCGATCCTGCGCGACCGCAAGCTGATCGCGGAGGCGTGGGACGCCGCCGGGCTCTACCAGGTGGGCAGCTTCCCCCACTACAGCCGCTGGTCGGAGTGGAACGGCCGCTACCGCGACACGGTGCGCAGGTACGTCAAGGGCGACATCGGCGTCACCGGGGAGCTGGCCACCCGCATGGTCGGCTCGCCCGACATGTACAGCCGGAGGGGCGTCGCGGCCACGGTCAACTTCGTCACCTCACACGACGGGTTCACGCTGCGGGACCTGGTCTCGTACGACCACAAGCACAACGAGGGCAACGGCGAGGGCAACAGGGACGGCGACGACGCCAACAACTCCTGGAACTGCGGGCACGAGGGTGTGACCGACGACCCGGCGGTGCTGGCGCTCCGTGCCCGGCAGCAGCGCAACGCGCTGCTGCTCCTGCTGGCCAGCCGGGGCGTGCCGATGCTGCTGGCCGGCGACGAGCTCGGCCGCACGCAGCTCGGCAACAACAACGCCTACTGCCACGACGGGCCGGTCACGTGGCTCGACTGGGGGCTGCGGGAGGAGAACGCCGACCTGTTCCGCTTCACGCGGCACGCCATCGCCTTCCGGCGGGCGCACCCGGTGCTGAGGGGCGGCTCTCCCGGATCGGTCCACTGGCACGGCGTGAGCGCCTGGTCGCCGGACTGGTCGGCGCACTCGCGGGTGCTGGCCGCGCTGTTCGACGGGGGCGGGAACGACTGCGTCTACGTCGCCGCCAACTCCCACTGGGAGTCGCACACGCTCGAACTGCCGCCCGCGCCGCGCGGGCAGAGCTGGCACCTGTTCGCCGACACCGCCGCCGCCCCGCCGATGGACGCCTTCGAGCCGGGCTCGGAACCGCCGCTGGCCAACCAGTCACAGTTGTCCATCGGCCCCAGAAGCGTCGCGATCTTGGTCACGCATTAGCGAAGGGAACCATGTCATGTCCTTCAGGATGAAGATGAGCGTGGAGGGCGACACCGCCACGATCCGGCTGGCCGGCGAGCTCGACGGCAGCTCCGCCCCCGAGCTCAACGAACTGGTGTCGCAGGCCGTGGGGCGGCAGGTGGGCAAGCTGGTGCTGCTCCTCGACGAGCTGACGTACATGTCGTCGGCGGGGGTGCGCTGCCTGGTGTTCGCGCACCAGAAGCTGCCGCGCGGCTCGGAGATCACCTTGGTGGGGACCAACCCGGAGGTGGCCGAGACGATCCGGCTCACCGGTTTCGACCGCAGCATCGTGATGCAGTGATGCTCGCCTGCCGGCTCAAGATCGATGTCCAGCACGTGTCCCTGCCGGGTGTGGTGGCCGATTTCATCGAGGCGCTGGCAGACGGGGCGGGGCTGACCTCCCGACAGGCGTACTGGCTGCGACTGGCGACGGACGAGATCACCACGAACATCGCCCAGCACGGCTACCGAGGCGGGGCGGGCGTCGTGGAGCTGTCCGGGGAGATCGAGGACGACCGGCTGCAGGTGAGCATCGAGGACGACGCTCCGCCGTTCGATCCCGCCGGATACGATCCCGCGCCGCGGCTGGCGCTGCCGCCCGCGCTGCGCGAGGAAGGCGGCTACGGGCTGCTCCTCGCCATGGGCAAGGTGGACGAGTTCCGCTACGAGTACGTCGGCGGACGCAACCGCAACACCCTGATCATGCGACTGCTTGGAGGCGCGAATGCCGACGGCTCTGGTGGTTGCCGAGCCGGCTAACCCCACGTCCACCGCGGTGCTCGAACTCGACGGGGCACTGCGCGAAGAGGGCTTCGACGTCCAGCTCGCCGTCCCGGACGACCTGGTCCTGCGCCACCCGCACCCCGACCTGCTGCTGATCTCGGCGGCGCTGGGGCTGCAGCGGATGGCGCTGGTCAGCCAGCGGTTCCTGGTCGACGGGCGGATGCCCACGATCGTGGCCTTCCCCGACGACGACATCGCCGCGCTGGAGGAGTGTGTGCGCGGCGGGTTCGACTACGTGACCCGCCCGTTCCTGCCCGGCCTGCTGCGCAGCCGGGCGAACTCCTGCTGGGAGCGCTATCAGCTCAGCACCACGGTGGAGGAGATGGCGGCGCTGGCCAGCCTGCGGGAGTACGAGCGCGAGCTGCGCATCGCCCGCGACATCCAGGCCGGGTTCCTGCCGGAGTCACTGCCGAGGCTGGACGGATGGGAGATCGCCGCCAGCTTCCGGCCGGCCCGGCAGGTGGCCGGCGACTTCTACGACGTGTTCACCCTCGTCAACGGGCGCCGGCTGGCGCTGGTGGTGGCCGACGTGTGCGACAAGGGCGTGGGGGCGGCGCTGTTCATGGCGCTGATCAGGACGCTGCTCCGGCACACGGCCGAGCACACCGGGTTCGTCCAGGACGTCAGCGACGACACCGCCGTGGCGCTGGACGGCTCGCCGGGAGAGTCCGCGCTGCCCCTGCTGTCGCTGGGGGCGGGGCCGCTGATCCAGGCGGTCGTCGGGACCAACCGTTACATGGCCCGCAATCACATCAAGCAGGCGTATTTCGCGACGATGTTCTTCGGGGTGCTGGACCCGTACTCCGGGGACCTGGTCTACATCAACGGCGGGCACAATCCGCCCGTCGTGGTGCGGGCCGACGGCCGCCAGACGATGCTGCCGCCGACGGGGCCCGCGGTCGGGATCCTGGCCGACAGCTCCTACACCCTGGGTCACGTGCAACTGGGGCCCGGCGACGCGCTGTTCGCCTACACCGACGGGGTGGTCGAGGCCAGGAACTCCGCCCACGGCCTGTTCGGCACCCCCCGGCTCCAGGAGGTGCTGGGCGGGGCCGGGGGGCACGCCTCCGGTCTGCTCGCGGCGGTCGACACCTCGGTGCGCACGTTCGTGGGGGCCGCCGAGCAGTCCGACGACATCACCACTCTGGCGCTGAGCAGGAACCCCTCCTGAGGGGACAGGCCCGGACCACGGCCGCGGCACGTGGTCCGGGCCTCTCAGGCGGCGACCATCGACATGGCGACGGCGACGTCCCAGCCGGAGGCGGGCTCCCCGCCGTGGAAGCCCTCCGCCATCAGCGTCGCCTCATCCGCCCGCCCGGCCAGCAGCAGCGCGTCGATCAGGTACGCCGTCAGATGCGCCGCCAGCCAGGGCGGCCCCGCCTCCGCTCCCCCGGCGGTGAGCGCGAGCGCGCGCCGCAGGTGGAAGACCGCCTCCTCGGGCCGGGTCCGCAGGCGGGTCATCGCCTGCGCCGCGTGCACGAACAGGGCGGTCTCCCTGTCGGTACGCGTGATCGTGCCGACGTCGTCGGCGGGGCGGCCGTTCAACGCCATGATCCAGGCCCGGTAGGCGAGCAGCAGCGGCCGCTGCGCCGGCCCGGCGGCCACCGCCGCGCGCAGCAGGAACTCGGCGGCGGCCTCCGGCCGGCCCTGCCCGCAGGCGAGGTTGACCGCGCGGGCGAGCGCCAGATGCGGCGTGCTGTCCACCATTCCCTCGGGCAGCGAGTCCAGGAACGACATGCTGTCGCGCCCCCTGCCGCGCAGCAGCAGCAGGTGCGCCAGCGGCACCGAGACGGTGTGCCCCTCGCCGCACCACGCCGCCGCCTTGCACAGCTCGAAGGCCCGGTCGAAGGCCAGCGCCGCCCAGGCGTCCCAGGTGGCCTTCACCAGGTGCGGGGTGGCCGCGGACGGGTCCATCGGCGGCAGCCACTCGGTGGCGCACTGGAACTCCCACCCGGCGGCGCCCCGGGTCAGGCGTTCGGTGAGCCGACGCCCGACCAGGAAGTCGTGCAGCAGGCGGGGGTTGCCGCCGGTCGCCGAGTGCAGGGCGCCGGCGGTGGCCTGCCGTACGTGGCCGCCGGCCACCTCGGCCAGCAGGGCGGCCACCTCCTCGACCGCGAGCGGCGGCACGTCGACCGTGTACGCGCCCGGCTCGAAGCGCAGGCAGTCCACCGGGTCGGGGCGCCGCGCCGCGGGCCCGGACAGCGTCGTGACCAGCACCCTGGCCCCCGGGCTCCCGCCCGCGGCCGTGCGCAGCGCCCTCAGGCTCTCGTCCTCGCTCACCTGCGCGTCGTCCATGACGAGCAGCAGCGGGCGGCCCCCGGCGGCCGCCTCGACGCGGGCGGCGACCTCCCCGGGACCGTCCGCGGCACGCAGCCGGACGATGTCGTAACGCGCCGCCTCGGACGATTCGAGCACGCGCTCCACCAGCCTGCTGCGGCCCGAGCCCGGCTCTCCGGCCAGGACAATCGGGCCTGCTCCGGAAGCCCCGAGGGCTGACCGAATCGCGGCGATCTGCTCGCTCCGGTCGATGAAATGCCACTTCATCTGGTTAATCCCCTCAATTGAATGGATTAAATTCATGCTTTGGGAACAATGCCGTAACGTCAATGCCGAAATGACGCAATCGGGCTAGAGGTGACAAATATTCCGTGAGGCTTCTAGACTCAGCCTTGCGATCCTGATCTGCTGACGCGGTGGAGGCACTCACGGGGGGTTCTGTGTCAGGCGACGGCTGGAGCCGGCAGGAGCTCGCGCGATTCCTGCGCAGCAGGCGCGCACGGGTCACGCCGGGGCAGGTGGGCTTCCCCGAAGGGGGGCGCAGGACGAAGGGGCTGCGGCGGGAGGAGGTGGCGGTGCTCGCCGGCCTCAGCCCGACCTGGTACACGTACCTCGAGCAGGGGCGTGACATCAGGCCCTCCATCCAGGTGCTCGACAGCCTGGCCCGGGTGCTCGACCTCAGCGAGGACGAGCGCCGCTACATGCACACGCTGGTGCACGGCCAGGTCACCAACCCGCAGCCGCTCGAAGGGCAGACGTGGTCGGGCGACGTGATGGGCCCGCTGGTGAGCCTCATGAGCGCCAGCGCCTATCCGGTCTACGCCACCGACATCCACTGCGACCTGACCGCCTGGAACGACGCCGCCGCCGAGTGGTACGACGACTGGGGCAGCTACACGCCCGAGCACCGCAACATGCTGCGCTGGCTGCTGGTCTCACCTACGGCGAAGGAGCGGCTGCCCGACTGGGAGCGCGTCACCTGCGACGTCATCGCCCGGTGGCGCTCTGAGCTGGCCAGATGGCCGCACGACGAGCGGCTGACCGCGAAGATCGCCGAGTTCTCCCAGCTGAGCCCGCTGTTCGCCGGCCTGTGGCGCAAGCACGAGGTACAGGAGCACCGCAGCCTCACGCGCCGCTTCCGGCATCCTCGGCTGGGCCTGCAGACCCTGCGCATGGCGCTCATGATCACCCCGGATGAGCCGCTGGTCGGGCTCGTGATCCATTTTCCGATGCACGCGGGCGAATAACGCGGTTTTCACCGCCCCGGTATTTCGTCATCTGTTAATTGACACCCACGTGGGCGAGCCGGACCTTAGGTGATGTCGTTCGGCCAACCAACAAGGGCGCCCGGGCGTCGTCTAATTCACGATGACCCGGGCGAGAACGGGAACGGGGCCCCATGCACAACAACAGCGGGCGAGATCCCATCGCCATCGTCGGTGCCGCCTGCCGGTTGCCCGGTGCGCAGAGCCCGGCCGACCTCTGGCAGATCGTCAGCGGGGGCCGGGACATGATCGGCGTGATCCCTCCGGAAAGATTCGACATCGAAACCACCTCCGGCCGCCGCCGGCCCGATGTGCTGCGGGGCGCGGGCGGCTACCTGGACGACATCACCGGGTTCGACGCGCGCTTCTTCGGCGTCACGCCGTTCGAGGCCCTGCGGATGGACCCGCAGCAGCGGTTGCTGATGGAGGTCACCTGGGAGGCGCTCGACGACGCGGGCATCCCGGCCGAGAGCCTGGCCGGGAGCGACACCGGCGTCTACACGAGCCTGCTGTCCTCGGGGTACTGGGACCTGCTGCGCCGCTCGGGCATGTACGACATGCACGCCGCGCTCGGGGCGGCCGTCAGCGGCATCTTCCCCGGCCGCGTCTCCACCCAGCTCGACCTGCGCGGTCCCAGCATGGGGGTGGAGGCGGCCTGCGCGACGTCGCTGCTCGCGGTGCACATGGCCTGCCGGGCGCTGTGGTCGGGCGAGATCGACCTGGCCATCGTCGGCGGGGCGAACCTGCAGATCGTGCCGGACCTGTACTTCGCGCTCGCGGACGCCGGCGTGCTGTCCAGCTCGGGCCGGTGCAAGTTCGGCGACGTGTCGGGGGACGGGTACGTGCGCAGCGAGGGCGTGGTGGCCCTGATACTCAAGCCGCTCTCGCGGGCCCTCGCGGACGGGGAGCACCCGTACGCGACGATCCTGGGCAGCGCCGCCACCCACGACGGCCGCACCGGCGGCTCGCTCGTCTCCCCCGGGCTGGAGGGGCACGAGACGATGCTGCGCAAGGCCTATCTCGACGCCGGAGTCTCCCCCGGCGAGGTCGACTACGTCGAGGCCCACGGGCCCGGCACCCCCGCCGGCGATCCGACCGAGCTGGCCGCGCTGGACCTGGTCATGCGGGAGGGCCGGGACCCTGAGCGGCGCTGCCTGGTGGGCTCGCTCAAGTCCAACATCGGCCACACCGAGTTCACGTCGGGGATGGCGGGGCTGCTCAAGACGGCCCTGGCGCTGCGGCACCGGACCATACCCGCGACGCTGCACGTGGTGGAGCCGCACGCCGTCCTGCGGGAGCCGACCGCGGCCGTCGAGCTCGCGCTGCTCACCCAGGACTGGCCGGACCGGGGGACGCCGGGGCTGGCGGGCGTCAACTCCTTCGGCATGTCGGGGACCAACGTCCACCTCGTGCTCTCCGAGGCGCCGCAGGCGTCCCGTCCCCGGCTCGGCCAGGGCCGGCCCAGCTACGTCCTGCCCCTGTCGGCGCGGGACCCGAGGGCGCTCGACGAGCTCGCGGGCGCGTACGCCGAGATGCTCGACACTGTCGTGGAGGACGCGGGACCCGGCCTTCACGACGTGTGCTTCAGCGCGGGCGCCCGGCGCTCGCACCACGAGTACCGGCTGGCCGCGGTCGGCGACGACGCGCGCTCGCTAGCCGCGTCCCTGCGGGAGTTCCGCGCGAGCGGGCGGGGTGACGGGCGGTCGGTGCACGCCGGCGAGCGCCGCGCGGCCCGGAGGCCGAAGGTGGTGTTCGTCTTCCCCGGCCAGGGCGGCCAGTGGGCGGGCATGGGCAGGCAGCTGCTGGCCGCCGAGCCGGCCTTCGCCCTGCGCCTGAACGAGTGCGCGCGGGCGGTGGCCGCCGAGCTCGGCTGGTCCCCCGTGGACGTGCTGCTGCGCGGGGAGCGGCTGTCGCGCGTGGACGAGGTGCAGCCGACCCTCTGGGCGATGCAGGTGGCGCTGGCCGCCGTGTGGCGCGAGTGGGGCGTCGAGCCCGACCTGCTCGTCGGCCACAGCATGGGCGAGATCGCCGCGGCGGTCACCGCGGGCGCGCTGAGCGTGGCCGACGGCGCGGCCGTGGTCGCCAGGAGGAGCCGGCTGCTGCGCGAGCTGCGCACGCCCGGCGCCATGTGGGCCGTGGCGCTCGGCGAGGAGGCGGCCCAGCAGGCGATCGGCGAGCACTCCGGCCAGGTGAGCGTGGGGGTGGTCAACAGCCGGCACTCCACGGTCCTGTCCGGCGACCCCGCGAGGCTGGAGCGGATCGTCGCGCCGCTGCGCCGCGACGGCGTCTTCTGCCGTCAGGTGGACGTGGACTACGCCTCGCACGCGCCGCAGGTGGAGCCGGTGCGCGAGGCGCTGCTGGAGGCGCTGTCGAGCGTCAAGCCCGGCCCCTGCGCCGTGCCCATCCATTCCAGCGCCCGGGACCGGGTCGTCGACGGCACGGAGCTGGACGCCGGTTACTGGTTCGAGAACCTGCGGCTGCCCGTGCGCTTCGCCGACGCCTGCCAGGCCGCGCTCGCCGACGCCCGGCCCACCGTGTTCATCGAGATGAGCCCGCATCCGGTGCTGCAGACGGCGCTGGAGGAGGAGGTCGAGGCGGCGGGCGCGACCGCGAGCGTGGTGCCCTGCCTGCGGCGGGACGTGCCGGACGCCGCGGCCCTCAGCGCGGCGCTCGGCCAGGCGTACGTGCTGGGCTGCCGTCCCCGCTGGGACCGCGTCCACCCCGAGGGCGAGTACGTCCGGCTGCCCGGCTACCCCTGGCAGCGGCGGCGGTTCTGGCCCGGCTCGGCCACCTCCCCCATTCCTCCCGAGCCCGCCCGAGAACCGGCCCGAGAACCGGCCCGAGAACCGGCACTGGCCGGACGCCCGGATCTGGCGGCCCTCTCGGAGACGGAGTTGACCGCCGTGGTGACCGACCTGGCGTCCCAGGTTCTCGCGGTGCCCGGACACGAGATCGGGATGGACGTGCCGCTCACCCTGCTGGGCCTGGACTCCGTGCTGGCGACCAGGTTCCGCGAGCGGGTGCGGCGCGAGCTGGGCGTGGACGTGCCGGTCCGCAGCCTGCTCGGCCCGGGCACGCTGCTGGACCTCACCACCGAATTACGCTCGGCGGCCACCGTGTGAGGCGCGGCCGCCGCTGTCGAGACGGGGCTCCGGGTCGTCCGGAGCCTCGTCTCCGCTCTTTTGAAGGTGGCATTCCGACTGCTAGCACTAACTAATTCTTGGGCATTCCAGTCAAGAGCCGGAAGGATACGGGCATGGTGACAGCCGTGTTGGGAACGCTGGCCGGCGCCGCGCTCGTGGCGGCGGTGTGGCTGAGCGTCGTGCTGACCGTGTTCACCCCCCGGGGCAGGCCGACCCGGCTGGTCCGCGGCGTCCTGCGGGCCTTCGCCGGTCCCATGCTCGCGATGGCCGGCCGGGTCCCGCCCGTCCTGCGGGAGCCGCTGCTCGACCTGTGCGGGCCGCTGGCCGTCGTCACGGTGGCCGCGATCTGGCTCGGCGTGTCCTCGGCCGGGTTCGCGCTGCTGGAGGGCACGCCGCTGCGCGAGGCCGAGTGGGCGTCCAGGCTGCTGATGGTGGCGGCCATCACGACGTACCTGGGGCATTTCCTGGCCGCCTACTCCCGGCGGGAACGGCTGGTCGCCAGGCTGGCCGGCAGCGTGTGCAACCCGCGCGACGCCGACACCATGCTCGCGTCCTACCTCAAGACCGGCTCGCGCGACCACCTCGACACCATGTTCGCCGAGTGGACGGTGTGGATGGCCGAGGTGGAGCACTCCCACCTCGCCCATCCGGCGCTCACGTTCCGCCGCCCCGCGGGCGACCTCGACTGGCTCAAGGCCGCGGTCATCGTCCTGGACGTGGCCGCCCTCATCGAGGCGCTCGCGCCGAGCTGGGCTCCGGCGCACACGAAGGCCCTGCTCGCGACGGGGACGCGCTGCATGCACCGGCTGACCCACGGGCTGTGCATCACGCTGCCGCCCATCCCGGTGAGCCTGCAGGGGCGGGAGGAGCGCAACTTCTCCGACACGCTGCTGCTGGCCCACGAGGCGGGGCTGCCGGCCGAGCGGGACCCGATGGAGGCGTGGACCGTCTTCCAGGACCTGCGCACCGGGTACGCGCCGCACGCCTACGCCATCGAGACCCGGCTCCGTTACGACCGGGTCGAGGAGCCGGACGACGTCGGCGACTGACGCCCGCCGGAGTGCCCGGCCCCGGTCACGGTCTGTCCCGGATAGGCGATGACGCCGCTGAGACCGGCGCCCTCGGCGACGCGCACCTCGTGGCCGAGGGCGGTGAAGCCGTCGATGACGGCCGGGCGCTCCAGCGACGAGTCCACCCGCGCCATCACGCCCACGTACGCGTCGCTGAGCCGCGCGCCCGGCCCGATGATCGCGCCGTCCAGGCAGGCCACCCGTTCCAGGCGGCACCACGGGTGCAGGTCCGCCTCGTCGCCCACGTACGAGTCGCGCAGCACGACGCCGGGGCCGATCTCGACGTCCCGGCCGATCCACGCGCCGGGGCCCACGTGGACGAGCCCGGCGGCCAGCTTCTCCGCCAGCGTCAGCCCGCTGACCTCGTCGCGGCGCGCCAGCGAGGAGGGGTGGATCACGGGCCCGTCCGGCAGCCGCAGGCTCGGGTAGCCGCCGGCCAGCGCCTCGGCCATGGTGAGCAGGTAGTCGCGGGGGTTGCCCAGGTCGCCCACCTTGGCCAGGGGCGAGCACATGACCCGGTGGCCGCGCGACACCAGCCACGGCAGCAGGTCGCCGCCCCAGTCGAGCCCCCGCCCGGCCAGCGCCGCCAGCTCGTCGGTGCCGCCCAGAGCGCGCAGCCTGGCGCAGTCCACCAGGTAGAGCCCGGCGTTGATGGGCACCCTGTCCAGGTCGGCGGTCACCGCCGCGATGGTCTCCAGGGGCGGTTTCTCGATGAACCGCTGGATCCGGCCGGCGCCGTCCGCGAGCACCAGCCCGTACGTGCCCGCCACCTCCGCCGCCGTCCGATGGACCAGGCCGACGGTCACCACCGCCCCGCTCGCCAGGTGGTCGCGCACCAGCGCCGCCAGGTCGAACTCGAACAGCGAGTCGGTCGGCAGCACCAGGGCGTGGCCGAGCAGGCCGTGCTCCTCGATCAGGCTGAGCGTCGCCTGCCCGGAGCCGGTGTTGAACCGGTCCGTACGCGGCCGCGAATAGCGCACCGAGACCCCGAGCCGCTCGCCGTACCCCAGCGCCTCCTTGACCTGATAACGATTCTCCCGGCCGTTGGCCGCCACGTGGAAACTCGTTATTCCCTGGTCGCGGAGGCCCGCGACGAGCCATTCGATGACCGGCCGCCCGAGAAAAGGGACGGCGGCCTTGCTCCTTATGTGACCGGAACCTTCGAGGGTGAGCGGGCGGGCGCGGAGGCCGCGGCCGCCGGCCAGTGCGATGGCGGCAATAGAAGGCATGGCAACCTCCAAGGACAACGGGCGGTGACTTATTCGTACCATTCGCTCCGGGAATATGGCCCGTTTCGGCCGCCGAACGCCGGGATTTCGTCAGGTCCGCCTCTGACAAAAGCACCGTGGTTTCCGTTAAGTCAGGGTGCCGCCGGCGCGGGCCGGATATTTATCGTGGGCCTCCCTGACGTGTCTCGCCGAGGAGGAGACCGTGCGCGCAGCCGTCATCACGCAACTCAACTCCCCATGGGAGTTCCAGGACCTCCCCGATCCCGAGCCCGGGCCCGGGCAGGTCGTCGTACGCATCCAGGCGTGCGGCATGTGCTTCAGCGACGTACTGGTCCACCGCGGCCACTGGCCGGTGCGGCTGCCGATCGTGCCGGGGCACGAGCCGGTGGGCGAGGTGGTGGCGCTCGGCCCCGGCGCCACCACCCTGCGGGTGGGCGACCGGGTCGGCGTCTCGTGGATGCAGCGCGGCGAGGGGCGCTGTATCCAGTGCCAGAGCTGGCATCCGGTGGCCTGTGAGCACACCACGACCTGGATGGACATGGGCGGCGGCTACGCCGACCTGATGGTGGCCTGGGAGTCGGGGTGCACGCTGCTGCCCGACGGCCTGGACTACACCGACGCGGCGGTGGCCTTCTGCGCCGGCTTCACCTCGATGAGCGGCCTGCGCAACGCCGACCCCCGGCCGGGCGAGCGCGTCTGCGTGCTGGGCGTCGGCGGGCTCGGGCACATGGCGGTGCAGCTGGCCGCCGCCATCGGCCTGGAGACGGTCGTGCTCACCACCTCGCCCGACAAGGCGGAGTACGCCAAGGAGCTGGGCGCGGCGGAGGGTGTCGTGGTCGGCGACGACCCCGGCAAGGCGCTGGCCGACGCCGGGGGCGCCGACATCATCCTGGCCACCACCACCTCGGCGGACCTGGTCGCCCGCGTGCTGTCCGGCCTGCGCTACGGCGGGCGGCTGGTCACGATGGGCGTCACCGGCCCGCTGAAGATCGACGACATGATGACGCTGCTGTTCAAGCAGTGCTCCATCAAGGGCAGCACCCACAACAACCGCTCCGACCTGGTCGAGGTGCTCACCCTGATGGCCGCGGGCAAGGTCAGGCCGCGCGTGGAGACCTACCCGTTCGCCGAGGTCAACGAGGTGCTCAAGCGGGTGGAGGCAGGCCAGGTGCGCTACCGCGCCGTACTCACCCCCAACTGAGGAGGATCCCCGCATGTCCGAGCCCCCGATCGTCATAGCGAACCGGGAGCACCTGTGGTGGCTGCTCAACGAGGCCTCACAGCTGGAACACATGATCCTGAGCCAGTACCTCTTCGCCGAGGCCAGCCTCAAGAACGGGACGGGGGACGGCCTGACGGCCGAGCAGGCGGGCGCGGTCGCCCGCTGGCGCGGGGTCCTGCACTCCATCGCGGTCGAGGAGATGCTCCACCTGGCGCTGGTGTCCAACCTGCTGGCCGCCATCGGCGCGGCGCCGACCTTCACCCGCCCGAACTTCCCGCAGCGCTCGGGATACTTCCCGTCGGGCATCCAGCTCGATCTGCTGCCCTTCGGCGAGCAGGCGTTGCGCCACTTCCTGTACCTGGAGCGCCCCGAGGGCATGCAGTTGCAGGACGCCGAGGAGTTCGAGCCGGTGCCGCCCAGCCGCGTCCGGCTCGACCCCGCCGACCTCATGCCCAGGGGCCAGGAGTACGAGACGATCGGCCACCTGTACCGCGGGATCGAGGAGGGGCTGCGGGCGCTCTGCGCGGAGCTCGGCGAGCGCGCCGTGTTCGTCGGGTCCCCGCGCGCCCAGGCCACGCCGGAGCTGTTCCGCTGGCCCCAGCTCGTCGCGGTCACGGACCTGAAGTCCGCGTTCACCGCGGTCGATCTCATCATCGAACAGGGCGAGGGCGCGCGTGGCGACTGGCAGCAGGCCCACTACGGGCGCTTCCTCGCGGTGTGGCGGGAGTACGAGGAGCTGCGGGCGCTCGATCCGGGCTTCGACCCGGCGCGACCGGCGCTCGCCGCCTACCTCAAGCAGCCCTACGACATCGTGGAGCCCCAGCCGCTCATCACCGACCCCGGCACCCGCCGCACGGCCGAGCTGGCGGCGGTCGCCTACGAGCTGGTGCTGCACCTGCTGACCAGGTTCTTCACGCACACCGACGAGAGCGAGGAGCAGCTGGGCCTGCTCGTCGGCACGTCGATCAGCATGATGGCCGAGGTGCTGCGGCCGCTGGCCACCGCCATGACCACCATGCCCGTCGGCCCGGAGCACCCCGGCCGCACGGCGGGCTTCGCGTTCGAGATGTACTACGCCATGAGCAACTTCGTGCCCTGGCGCGAACCCTCCTGGGCGCTGCTGCACGAGCGCATGAGAGTGCTCGTGGAGCGCTGCAGGGCCGCCGAGAAGGCCGGCGGGCCGGCGTCCGCGGTCGCCGCGGCGGCCGGCGTCCGGACGGCCGAACTGGCCGAGCGGGTGCGCGCGCACGTGCCGCCGGCCCTGCTCCCGTCGTAGGACTTCACGAATTACCTCGCGCCGCCCGGCCGACTTGCCAATGTACGACCCGGCTCTTTGACGTCGGCCGGGCCGCCGGAAAAAGAATTGACTCATGCGAGGTGTGATGGAAACCAGCGCCGAATTCACGGTCGCCGAACTCTCCGGCCGATGGCGCAGCCCGGTCGCCGCCGAAGTATTCCCGGGAATATTCGGGGTGGACGACTTCTGGCTGCACAGTCCTTTCTGGGCCATTCATTTCAATGCCTACAAGGACCCCGGCTGCGACAGCCGGCTCTTCGAGCTCATCATCACGGGCATGTTCGAGCTCCTCGGCCCCAGCGAACAAACACCCGGCGCGCGCGACGCCGATTTCTCCCGGACCAAGGTCTGCCTGCGCCTGTTCGACACCGGGCTCGTCGCCGGCGCCGACGAGGTGAAGGCGGGCGACGGCAACTGGCAGCCCGGCGAGTGGCAGGACGTCTCCCACGGCGGCTGCTCGATCCTGGACCTGCCGGGGGTGGACGAGTGCCCGCGGGAGTACGACCTGCTCGGCCTGGCCCGCTCGCACGGCCGGGACGAGGATCGGCTCTACTTCGGCCAGCGCCACCACGACGAGCTCGGCTCGATCTGGACCCGCCGGGCCCCCGGTCTGCTCGACTACTACGTGGTCCGCGTGGTCGGAGCTCCGCCTCAGGTCGGGGATGGCGCGGAGTGGGGGCCGGCGGAGTGGACCCACGTCACGAGCTCGTACACCCTCACCCCCGACGATCGGAGACACTCGTGACCACCACCCAAGCCGCAGTCGTCGAATCGCCGGGAGCGGCGTTCACCCTCCGGGACGTCGAGCTGGACGCCCCGCGCCAGGGCGAGATCCTCGTCCGGATGAAGGCCGCCGGCATCTGCCACACCGACCTCACGGTGGCGGCGGGGCACATCCCGTTCCCGCTGCCGGGCGTGCTCGGGCACGAGGGGGCCGGCGTCGTGGAGGAGACGGGCCCGGGCGTGACCAAGGTCAAGCCGGGCGACCACGTCGTGCTCACCTTCACCTCGTGCGGGAGCTGCGCCTCCTGCCGGATCGGCCACCCCGCCTACTGCACCACGTGGATCCCGCAGAACCTCATCGGCGGCAAGCGGCCCGACGGCAGCTCACCGATCAGCAGGGACGGCGTCGCGCTCGGCGGCCGGTTCTTCGGCCAGTCGTCGTTCGCCCGCCACTCCATCGCCGACGAGCGCAGCGTCGTCAAGGTCGACCCGGACCTGCCGTTCGAGCTGCTGGCCCCGCTGGCCTGCAGCGTCCAGACCGGCACCGGCGCGGTCTGGAACACGCTGCGCCCGGAGGCCGGCACGTCCATCGCGGTGATCGGCACCGGCGCGGTGGGCCTGGCCGCCATCATGGGCGCGGCGCTCACCCCGGTCAGCCAGATCATCGCCGTGGGCCGGCAGGCGGCGCAGCTCGAACTGGCCGCCAAGATCGGCGCCACCCACACCGTCGACTCGACCGGCCTCGACCTGGCCGACGAGCTGCGGAAGATCACCGGCGGCGCCGGCGTCGACTACGTGGTCGAGGCGGTGGGCAACCCCGACGTGCTGCGTGCCGGCATCGAGGCGCTCGCCCCGCGCGGCGCGGTGGCCGTCGTGGGCGCTCCGCCGTACGGGGTGGAGGTCTCGGTCGACGTGCACCGGCTGCTGCCGGGGCGGCGGATCCTGGGCGTCTGCGAGGGCGACAGCGACCCCGACCGGCTCATCCCGCTGCTGGCGCGGCTGATCCGCGGCGGCCGGCTGCCCGTGCAGCCGCTCATCAAGGAGTACGACTTCGCCGACATCCAGGCGGCGGCGGACGACTTCAGGTCCGGCAAGAACATCAAGACGATTCTGCGGTTCGACGCGTGAACGACGTTTGGAGCCAGGAATGAACACCTTCGAGCTCGGCGACTTCCCGCTCACCTCAGGTGACACGCTGCCCGGCGCCCGGCTGGCGTACCAGACCTTCGGTGAGCTCAACCAGGCCAAGGACAACGTGGTCGTGTTCCCGACCTTCCTCGGCGCCCCCGCCGAGGTGCTCAACGGCTGGATCGGCGAGAACCGCGCGCTCGATCCCCGCACCCACTTCATCGTGCTGCCCGGCCACTTCGGCCTCCCGCCGTCCTCCGCGCCGAGCAACACCCCGTCGCGGCCCTTCCCGGTCATCTCCATCGCCGACGACGTCATCGCCCAGCAGCGGCTGCTGGAGGAGGTCTTCGGTGTCCGCGAGATCCGGCTGGCGCTCGGCTGGTCGATCGGCGCGATCCAGGTGTACGAGTGGGCGCTGCGCTTCGGCGACCTCGTGCGGAGCATCGCCCCCATCGCCGGGGCGCCCACCCCGCCGCCGTGGACCAAGCTCTGGCTGAAGACGGTGGTGGAGGAGCCCATCACCGCGGACCCCAACTACGCCGGGGGCGCCTACACGGACGCGGCGAGCGTCAGCGGCGGCCTGGCCCGGGTCGGGCACGGCTCGGCGCTGACCGCCCCGCCCCGCACGTTCTACTACGCCGGCGCCGACGTCTGGCGCACCCTGGGCTTCGACAGCGTGGACGCGTTCGTCGAGGGCTTCTGGGAGGGCTTCTGGCTCCCGCAGGACCCCAACGACGTGGTCACCCAGGCCCGCAAGGCCCGCGCCGCCTGGCCGGGCGCCGAGGGCGAGTCCCTGCGGGAGGTCCTGGGCCGGATCAAGGCCAAGACCACGATCGCCGGCTTCACCGGCGACGCGCTGTTCCCGCCGGACGAGCTCAGGCAGTACGCCGAGTGGATCCCCGGCGCGACGTTCCGCCAGATCGACAGCGTCTACGGCCATCTGGCCACGTTCGGGCTGGCCGAGCCCGACGTGAAGGCCATCGACGACGTCATCAGACACGCGCTGGAGAGCTAGCCGTGGCCGAGGCGGAGTTCGTGAGGTTCCTGGAGGCGGCCCGGTCGGATCCCGGTCTGCTGGCCCGTTACTCCCCCATGGACCTTCCCCGGATCCTGTTCCACGCCCGCAACGACGGGTTCGCCTTCACCGAGGACGACGCCGAACGGGTCATCGGCCGGCTGGAGGCGGACGTCGTCATCAACAAGGACAGGGAGCCGTTCGACGGGAGCAGCACCCTGTGGCGGCACATGTGGGGCGCGCGTTACCTCGACTACCTGGTCGACCACGTGGTCGCCCGCTACTCCCGCGAGGAGCTGGCATGAGCGAAGCCAACGTCATCGGGTTCCTGCGCGACCTGGCCGGGCGGCCGGACCTGGTCGACCGGCTCAAGGACAAGTCCAAGGACGAGGTCATCGCGGCGGCCGCCGCGGCCGGGCAGCCGTTCACCGCGCAGGAGTTCAACTCGTTGATCTGGGAGCTGGAGGGGCGGCTGGCGCACGAGCGCGGCGAGGAGTTCAACGAGCGGTTCCCGCTCTGGGGCCTGCTGTGGGGCCGGTACTACCTGGAGTTCCTCGTCTTCGACCTCGTCCCCAGCCTCGACGAGACCGGCCTGCTGGTCGGATTGGAGCACAAGTCATGATGCGAAACGCCCTCTACATCGGGCGCGAATGGAACGTCGAGCACAACCTGCGGGCGCCGGTGACCGGCGCCGAGCTCAGGTACACCGTGCTCGGCGAGGGCGAGCCCGTGCTGTGCATCCACGGCACCAGCATCGCCGACAGCCTCATCACCCCCATGCGGTTCTACCCCCCGCTGCTGCAGGACTACCAGCTCATCAGCTACTACCGGGCCGGCTACAACGGCAGCACGCTGGACAAGCCCGAGCTGAGCATCGAGGGCGGCGCGCAGCACGTCGCCGAGCTGCTCGACCACCTGGGCATCGAGAAGGCGCACATCATGGCCTTCTCGTTCGGCGGCGTGATCGCCTTCCAGTTCCTGCTGTCGTACCCGGAGCGGGCGCACAGCGCGATCCTGCTGGAGCCGTACCTGCCGCGTGAGGCGCCGGACGCGATCCAGGCCAACATCGACGCCTACATGAACGCGATGAAGCTGTACGAGACGGGCGACAAGCTCGGCGCGGCGCAGCTCTACATGGAGGCGGTGTGCGGGCCGAGCTTCCTGCCCGCGGTGGAGATGACCGGGCCGCTCGACGTGTGGGACCGCGTCGAGGCGTGCGTCGACACGACCTTCACCGTCGACTTCCCGGCGATCTCGCAGTGGGGCTTCAAGCCGTCGGAGGCCGACCGGCTGGTCACGCGGAAGCCGGACATGCCGGTGCTGGCGGTGATGGGCCTCGACAGCGAGTCGGCGATGCCGGGGTTCCGCGACGCGCAGCGCTTCCTCATGGACTGGCTGCCGCAGGCGGAGCGGTGCGGCATCCCCAACGCCACGCACGGGCTGCAGAGCATGAACCCGGTGGCCGTCGGCGAGGCCGCCCACACCTTCCTCAAGCGCAACCCGATGTGAGACCCGTGGGCCCCCGCCCCCCGGCGGGCCACGAAAAACCCCCCCCCCCCACAGGCCCCCCCCGCCCCCGAAAAAAGAGACGACCCCCACGCGGGCGGGGAGGGG